>NZ_JAGTUI010000017.1:0-47328 GCF_018224585.1 Neisseria sp. Marseille-Q1983 | reverse complement strand
TGTACTGTCTGCGGCTTCGTCGCCTTGTCCTGATTTTTGTTAATCCACTATACATAATTTCTTTTAGATTTCCGCAAAAATCCCTGACAAACAATCTGCACATTTTTTAATCATATAAGATTTCCCCTTATTCCTCAGCATACTATCAAACATATCCACAACAGGATTCACACAGGCTAAGGATAAAGCAGATAAAAAGACACCTGTTCTTTTCAGACGGCATTCCCTGTTTCTGCAAACGGCAAAACAAAACGGCAGGACATCGTCTGTCCTGCCGTTTCACATATACGGTTTCCCGTACACTCGGGATTAAGCAGCCTGAATGTTAGCAGCTTGTTTGCCTTTAGGGCCGGTGGTTACGTCGAAAGACACGCGTTGGCCTTCTTTCAGGGTTTTGAAACCTTCCATATTGATCGCTGAGAAGTGAGCGAACAAATCTTCGCCGCCTTCGTCAGGAGTGATGAAACCAAAACCTTTAGCGTCGTTAAACCATTTTACGATACCGGTTGCCATTAGAAACTTCCTATACTTAAAAATTAACAAAATCAGCAAAATAAGGCATACAGCAAACTTAAACGTTCAGCGTTTCTCCCCAGCTTTATATACTTGGTCGAGTGCCGGCTTCTGCTTAACCGTCTTTTTACATTTGTTAAGCCGAAACGTCAAGCTATGTTTCCAAAAAAGTGAGAAAATAAGCGGAAAAACCGAAAATACAACAGAAATGCCGTCTGAAAACGGCTTCTTCCCGATAGAAAACAACTTATGACGACACACTGCCAATCCGATACGCTTTTAAGCGACCTGAAAACCCTGCCGCCAAAACGTTACGGCGTTTTCCTATTGAACGACGATTACACCACGATGGAATTTGTCGTTGAAATCCTGACCGAAATCTTTATGCTCGGGCAAGAACAGGCGGTAGCGGTAATGCTCTTGGTTCATCACGAAGGCAAAGGCCTGTGCGGCACTTACACGCGCGATATTGCCCAAACCAAACAGCAACAAGTCATGCAGCGGGCAAAAGCCGAAGGGCATCCGCTGCAATGTATTGTCGAGGAGATTTAATATGCTTGCCCCTGAATTAGAACAGATTTTGCAGCAGCTTTACCGCGAGGCGCGCAACGCCCATTATGAATTTATCAGCCTCGAGCATCTGCTTTTGGTACTCATCGAAGAAGATGCCGCCGTCCCCAACGTCCTCAAGCTCTGCGGCACGGATTTGAAAGTGGTGTCCGAACAGCTCGCCGCCAGCGTTGCCGAAAACACCCCCCTGATTCCCGAACACCTTTTAGACACGGTCGAAACCCGGCTCACGCTCGGCTTCCAACGCGTGATGCAACGGGCGATGGTACATACCCAATCCGCAGGCAAAGCCGCAGTCGAACCGTTGGACGTTTTGGTCGCGCTGATGAGCGAAACCGACAGCCACGCCGTTTATTTTTTGGGTTTGCAATCGGTTACGCGTTTTGAAGTTTTGCGCTGCATCGCCCACGGCTCTCCCGATGAAGATGAAGACGATGGCAACTATTCTTCAGATGGCATGGACGACGATAATGAGAACCGCGCCAACCCGGGCAAAAACCCTTTATCGGCGTACACCGTCAACCTCAACACCGAAGTCAAAGTCGGCCGTATCGACCCTTTGATTGGTCGCAAACACGAAATGGAACGGCTGGTGCAAATCCTGTGCCGCCGCCGCAAAAACAATCCGCTTTTGGTCGGCGAAACAGGCGTGGGCAAAACCGCGCTGGCGGAAGGTTTGGCACATCAAATCGTCAACGGCGACATTCCCGACGCGCTCAAAGATGCCGAAGTATACGCGCTGGATATGGGTTCGCTTTTGGCGGGCACAAAATACCGCGGCGATTTTGAAGCGCGGATCAAATCTATATTGAAACAGCTCGAAAAAATCCCGCGCGCCATTTTGTTTATCGACGAAATCCACACCATCATCGGCGCAGGCAGCACCAGCGGCGGCACGATGGACGCGTCCAATCTGCTCAAACCCGCATTGGCGAAAGGCTCGCTGCGCTGCATCGGTGCAACCACCTACGACGAATACCGCACCATTTTCGACAAAGACCACGCCTTAAGCCGCCGCTTCCAAAAAATCGATGTGGTCGAGCCTACCGTCGCCGAAACCGTACAAATCCTGCGCGGCTTGAAACCGATGTTTGAAGGCTTCCACCAAGTGCGCTACACGCAAGGCGCACTCGAAGCCGCCGCCGAACTTTCCGCACGCTACATCAACGAACGCTTCCTGCCCGACAAAGCCATCGACGTGATGGACGAAGCAGGCGCGGCGCAACGGATTCTGCCCAAATCCAAACAGAAAAAAGTCATCGGCAAAGCGCAAATCGAAACCGTCATCGCCAAAGTCGCGCGGATTCCTGAAAAAACCGTGTCGCACGACGACAAACAAGTGTTGCAATTCCTCGGCCGCGATTTGAACAATATGGTTTACGGGCAGGAAAACGCCATCGACGCACTGGTTGCCGCCGTCAAAATGTCGCGCTCGGGCTTGGGGCTGCCCGACAAACCGATAGGCAGCTTCCTCTTCTCCGGCCCGACCGGCGTGGGCAAAACCGAAGCCGCCAAACAGCTTGCCTACTCGATGGGCGTACCGCTGCAACGCTTCGACATGTCCGAATACATGGAACGCCACGCCGTATCGCGCCTCATCGGCGCACCACCGGGCTACGTCGGCTTTGAACAAGGCGGCCTTTTAACCGAAGCCGTCAACAAACAGCCGCATTGCGTGCTGCTCTTGGACGAAATCGAAAAAGCCCACCCCGACATTTTCAACGTCCTCCTGCAAGTCATGGACGCAGGCAAACTGACCGACAACAACGGCAAGAGTGCCGATTTCCGCAACGTCATCCTGATTATGACCACCAACGCAGGCGCGGAAAGCCTCAGCCGCCCCAGCCTCGGCTTTACCGCCAAGCGCGAGCGCGGCGACGAAATGCAGGCCATCAACAAACTCTTCACGCCCGAGTTCCGCAACCGCTTGGACGCGATTATCCCGTTTGCACCTTTGTCCGAACCCATCATCGTCAAAGTCGTGGACAAATTCCTGCTCCAGCTCGAACACCAGCTCCTCGACAAAAAAGTCGAAGCCGAATTCACACCGGCATTGCGCAAATATCTGGCGGAAAAAGGTTTCGACCCGCAAATGGGCGCGCGCCCGATGCACCGCCTGATTCAGGAAAAAATCCGCAAACCGCTCGCCGACGAACTCCTGTTCGGCAAACTATCCGACGGCGGCTTTGTGCGGATAGACTGGGATGCAGCAAAAGAAGAAGCCGTGTTGAAGTTTAAGAAAAGCAAGGTCAAAATAAAAACCGCCCCCGCATAAAATCAAAAATGCCGTCTGAAAGGTTCAGACGGCATTTTCTTTCAAACAAAATTACCAATCGTGTTTAAGCCAAATTTTCCAGCATCCATTTGACGTAGCGGTCAACGCCTGATTTGACATCGAAAAATTCTTCCTTATATCCGGCTTCGCGCAATTTGGTGATGTCGGCTTGGGTGAAGCTTTGGTATTTGCCTTTGAGCGCGTCGGGAAATGGAATGTAGCGGATAAGTTCTTCTTCTACCAGCTCTTTCAAGCTCATTTCAGGTTTGCCTTCGGCGGCGCGGCAGGCGTTGACGGTGGCGGCGGCGAGTTCGTTGAACTGTTGGCTGCGGCCGGTGCCGAGGTTGTAGATGCCGGAAAGTTCGGGATGGTCGAAGAAGTAAAGGTTGACTTTGGCAACGTCTTCGACGCTGACGAAGTCGCGGGTTTGTTCACCGTTGCCGTAGCCGTCGTTTGAACCGAACAGGTTGACGTAACCGTGTTCGCGGTATTGGTGAAAGTGGTGGAAGGCGACGGATGCCATGCGACCTTTGTGTTGTTCGTGTTGTCCGTAAACGTTGAAGTAGCGGAAGCCGACGACTTGGGCGGTGAGACCTTCTTTCATGCGGCGGCGCAATACTTGGTCAAACAGGAATTTGGAGTAGCCGTACACGTTGAGCGGTTTTTCCAATTCGCGCTCTTCGCGGAAGATTTCGCCTTTGCCGTAAACCGCCGCACTGGAGGCATAAAGGAAGGGAATGCGTTCGTCCTGACACCAGTCCAGCAAATCCAGCGTGTACTGGTAGTTGTTTTCCATCATATACAAACCGTCGTGGTTCATCGTATCGGAACACGCGCCTTGATGGAAAACGGCTTCGATGTTTTGATAAGGTAAAATGTGTTCCCTCACTTGGCGGATGAATTCGTGTTTATCGAGATAATGGGCGATTTCACACTCGGCAAGGTTTTTGAATTTTTCGCCTTTGCTCAAATTATCGACGGCAACAATGTCGGTAATACCGCGTTGATTAAGTGCTTTGACGATGTTGCTGCCGATAAAGCCGGCCGCGCCTGTTACGATGATGGTCATATTGGGTTTCCTTTGTTTTGAGGGTTTCAGACGGCATTGAATGGTCATGCCGTCTGAAAAGATTTATTGCCCGTCCAGTGCTTCAACCAACTCTGCAAACGAGCAAACCGCCGTACCGAGTTTCGCGACGACAACCCCAGCCGCAGTATTGGCAAGGTGCATGGCTTCGGGCATGGTGCAGCCTGCCGCCAGCCCCAAGCCCATTCCGGCAATGACGGTGTCGCCTGCGCCGGACACGTCGTAAACTTCTTGGGCGCGGGTGGGCTGGTAAATGGGTTCGCCTTCGCTGAACAGGGTCATGCCCTCTTCGCTTCGGGTCAATAAAACGGCGGTCAGATCGAGGTGGCGGCGCAGGTTTTGCGCTTTTTCGGTCAGCTCGCCTTCGTTTTTCCAACTGCCGACCACTTCTTTCAATTCGGCGCGGTTGGGCGTAATCAGGGTTGCGCCGGCGTATTTTTCGTAATCGTCGCCTTTGGGGTCGATTAATACGGTTTTGCCTTCGTGTTTCGCCCAATCAATCATATCGGAGATGTGCGACAGGCCACCTTTGCCATAGTCTGAAAAAATAATTGCGTCGTATTCGGGCAAGATTTCACGGTATTTCCGCTTGATTTGTTCCAATACTTCTCGGTTGGGATGTTCTTCAAAATCAAGGCGGATAAGCTGCTGGTTGCGGGCGACGACGCGCAGTTTGACGGTGGTGGCGATTTGTTTGTCGCGCATCAGATAGGAGGCGACGCCGTCCTGCACCATCAGCGCGTCGAGCGCGTTGGCGGCTTCGTCGTCGCCGGTTACCGACAACAGCCCTGCTTTGCCGCCCAGCGAAGCGATATTGCGCGCAACGTTCGCCGCACCGCCCGCGCGTTGGTCGATACGTCCGATTTTTGCTACCGGCACGGGGGCTTCGGGCGAAATTCGGGACACGTCGCCAAACCAATAGCGGTCGAGCATCACGTCGCCGACCACCAGGACTTTGGCTTGCGCGAAACGGGATTTGAGGGTTTCTTGTTGAAACTTGGCGGGCATTTTATGCACTCCAAAATAAGTTGTTTTTTGTGTGTGAAAACTTCACTGTATTCTCAGTAATTATCTGGCAAATTTACTGATTAATAATAAAATCCGGCTTTTTATTATTCTTCAAAATCGAAAGGAGACCAATCGGCAACAGGAGAAAAACAATCCTCTCCTTCTTTTTTCTCAAAAACGCTACCTATATCCGCCCAAAACAGCTCCCCAACATCTGCTTGATAATGAGTGAGCCGTGTCAAACTATGAAAGGAGAAGTTATCAGGGTTATTCGAGTATTCATCATCTTCTGTTCCAGAAAATACCCGCCATCCGCTATCAAATGGTAAATCCCCTTGATGTTCCCGATACATAAATTTAATAGGAAGCCCCTCTTCGACAATTTTATGCGACACGATTGCATACCATCCAACAGGGGTATCCTTTACAAGCAAATCATCTTCCGGAAATGCATCATAATCAAAAATATTGCTCACATCTGAACCACATTGAGACATCGGATAAATTCCTTTCTAAGCTGAAATTTTCCGGCTATTGATCTATCGTATCAAAGTAAGGCAGTTTTCTTTGAACAGCATCAAAATCGTTGATGCTTAAGTGTTTGCCACGCGGTTCACTTCGCGCAATACGGCGACCGGATCGGCGGCTTGGGTTACAGGGCGGCCCATTACCAAATAGGTTGAACCTGCCGCCAATGCTTCGGCAGGTGTCATAATACGGCGTTGGTCGTCGTTGTTGCCGGCAATGTCCAAGCGGATACCGGGCGTTACCAAGACAAAATCCTGCCCTAATTCGCGGCGCAGCGGCGCGGCTTCTTGGGCGGAACAGACCACGCCGTCCAAGCCTGAACTTTGCGCCAGTTTCGCCAAGCGAATGACTTGTTCTTCAGGGGCGATGTTCAAACCGATTTCCGCCAAATCGCTTTGTTCCATGCTGGTCAACACGGTTACGCCGATTAAGAGCGGCTTCGTGCCGTATCCGGCAACGGCTTCTGCTGCGGCTTCCATCATACGGCGGCCGCCTGAGGCATGCATATCGACCATCCAAACGCCCATATCGGCAGCGACTTTGCAGGCTTGCGCGACGGTGTGGGGAATGTCGTGGTATTTCAAATCGAGGAAAAGTTTGAAACCCTGATGAATCAGGCTTTCTGCCAAATTGCGGCCGGTTGCGGTAAACAGCTCTTTGCCGATTTTGATTTGACACAACGCCGGATCAAGGTTGCGGACGAATCCGAGCGTGTCTTTTTCGTTGGCAAAATCAAGGGCAACGATGACCGGGGTGCGTTGTTGCTGGGTTTGGAAGTCGGTAATTAAAGGATTCATGGTGTTTTCGTTTCGGTTTTCAGACGACCTTTATCGTCTTTTCGCAGTACAACGTAAATTTAAACCGTAGGTCGGGCATGATGTCCGACCTACGCGGACTCAAGCCCCCGACAAACTGTTTCGGATGAATTTGAACCGGTACATCAGCCGTCATTCCCGCGCAGGCGGGAATCCATTGATAAAACTCAGTTCATCAGATTTAAACAGCGATTGCCCAAATTCAGAAATGGATTCCCGCCTGCGCGGGAATGACGCCGAATGATTATTTTCCGGTTGCAACACGCTGTTTATCAAAAACAGGTCGTCTGAAAACCTGATTTTCTGTTTTCAGAGTGCGAAGCCTGCCCGTGGGTACGACCTTTTCGATTTATTTGCCCAAACCTTTCAATACTTCGGCTTTCACGGCTTCTACTGCTTGGGTGCCGTCAACTTTGATGTATTTAGGCGCATGTTCGCCTTCCAGCTTGCTGTAAAAATCGACCAGCACTTCGGTTTGCTCGTGGTAAACGGCAAGGCGTTTTTTGACGGTTTCTTCTTTATCGTCGTCGCGCTGAATCAAGTCTTCGCCGGTTACGTCATCTTTGCCTTCGGTTTTAGGCGGATTGTGGGTAACGTGGTAGGTACGGCCGGAAGCCAAATGCACGCGGCGGCCGCTCATGCGGTCGATAATCACGCTGTCGGGTACGTCGATTTCAACAACCGCGTCCAAATCCACACCGGCTTCAACCATCGCTTCGGCTTGTGCCAGCGTGCGCGGGAAACCGTCAAACAGGAAACCGTTTTTGCAGTCGTCTTGCGCGATACGTTCTTTGACCATGCCGATAATGATGTCGTCGCGCACCAAGCCGCCTTCCTCAATGATTTTTTTCGCTTCCAAACCCAGCGGCGTGCCTGCTTTAATCGCAGCGCGGAGCATATCGCCGGTGGAAATTTGCGGAATATCAAAAGCAGCGGTGATGAATTGCGCCTGAGTGCCTTTGCCCGCGCCCGGTGCGCCTAAAAGTAATGCTTTCATAAAGTCGTCCTTTCCAATATATTTAATGAAGCCGAACAGATTGTCCACAATTCTACACGGCTTGACGCAATAGTTCAAAAACCAACTGTATAAACTGCCATTTGCAAGCAAATGTTTTGCATACATTTGCCGAGCTTAATATTCACAAGGCTGCAACTTTTTGGGACAATTCCCCCTCAATTCAAAAAAACACAAAACCTTACCAAAAAGGAATATCCGTGAAACGCATTTTTCTGTTTCTCGCGACCAATATCGCTGTTTTGGTCGTAATCAACATTGTTTTGGCGGTTCTGGGCATCAACAGCCGGGGCGGTACGGGCAGCCTGTTGGCGTATTCCGCCGTCGTCGGCTTCACTGGTTCGATTATTTCGCTGCTGATGTCCAAATTCATCGCCAAACAATCGGTCGGCGCGGAAGTCATCGACACGCCGCGCACCGAAGAAGAAGCCTGGCTTCTGAACACTGTCGAAGCCCAAGCTCGGCAATGGAACCTGAAAACGCCCGAAGTCGCCATCTACCGCTCTCCCGAACCCAATGCCTTTGCCACGGGCGCATCGAGAAACAGCTCCCTGATTGCCGTCAGCACCGGTTTGCTCGACCATATGACGCGCGACGAAGTGGAAGCCGTATTGGCGCACGAAATGGCACACGTCGGCAACGGCGATATGGTTACGCTGACGCTGATTCAAGGTGTGGTCAATACCTTTGTCGTATTCCTGTCGCGCATTATTGCCAACCTGATTGCCCGAAACAACGACGGCAGCCAGTCGCAGGGGACTTACTTCCTCGTCAGCATCGTATTTCAAATCCTATTCGGCTTCCTTGCCAGCTTAATTGTCATGTGGTTCAGCCGCCAGCGCGAATACCGCGCCGATGCGGGGGCGGCAAAACTGGTCGGCGCGCCGAAAATGATTTCCGCCCTGCAAAGGCTTAAAGGCAATCCTGTCGACCTGCCCGAAGAAATGAACGCAATGGGCATCGCCGGAGATACGCGCGACTCCCTGCTCAGCACCCACCCTTCACTGGACAACCGCATCGCCCGCCTCAAATCGCTCTGATCCGATTTGAAACAACAAAAAAACCGTACGCACAAGCAGTACGGTTTTTTGTATATGCTGTCTGAAAACATCGGGTTCGCCATACCGGCATAAACCGCGTCCATTTCCGCACCGGATACGCCGCATTGATATACCCCCGACAAACCGTGTCCAAACAGAAAATATCAGATAAAACGACGGTAAAAATGCCGTCTGAAACCAATTAGGGCTTCAGACGGCATTTTTACTGCAAAACCTTATGCGAACGGATGATGCAGCACAATCGTTTCTTCGCGGTCGGGGCCGGTGGAGACGATGGCGACCGGCGCACCGCAGACTTCTTCAATCCGTTTCAAATATGCTTTGGCATTGGCAGGTAATGCGTCGTAGCTTTTCACGCCGAAAGTGGATTCGCTCCAACCGGGCATGGTTTCGTAAATCGGCTTGCAGGTTTCCACCGCATCGGAACCGCAAGGCAGGATGTCGGTTTTGCCGCCGTCGGGCAATTCATAGCCGACGCAGATATTGATGGTTTCAACGCCGTCCATTACATCGAGTTTAGTAATACACATACCGGAAATGCCGTTGATTTGGATGGAGCGTTTCAGGGCGGCGGCATCAAACCAGCCGCAGCGACGTGCGCGACCGGTTACAGAACCGAATTCGTGTCCGCGTTCTGCCAAACCTGCGCCTACTTCGTCGAACAATTCGGTCGGGAACGGGCCCGAACCGACGCGCGTGGTATAGGCTTTGACGATGCCCAAAACATAATCCAGCATTTGAGGACCTACGCCCGCGCCTGCGGAAGCGGCTCCCGCCAGACAGTTGGACGAGGTAACGAAGGGATAAGTGCCGTAGTCGATGTCCAACAACGCACCTTGCGCGCCTTCAAACAGCAGTTTTTCGCCGTTTTTGTTTTTTTCGTTCAACACGCGAGATACGTCGGTAATCATCGGCGTAATGCGCGGCGCGACTTTTTCGATAACCGCCATCACGTCTTCCGCTTTCACCGACTCGGCATTGTGCAGATGTTGCAGTTGGACGTTGTAATAGGCAAGGACGGCATCCAGTTTTTCATGCAGTTTTTCAGGATGCAGCAAATCGACGGCGCGAATGGCGCGGCGTGCCACTTTGTCTTCGTAGGCAGGGCCGATGCCGCGGCCGGTCGTGCCGATTTTGCCTTTGCCGCGCGATGCTTCTCGGGCTTGGTCGAGCGCGATGTGATAAGGCAGGATCAGCGGGCAGGTCGGCGCGATTTTCAGACGGCCTTCGACGTTTTTCACGCCTGCCGCGTTCAACTCGTCGATTTCACCCAACAGGGCTTCGGGGGAGACGACAACGCCCGAACCGATGAAGCAGTCCAGACTTTCATGCAGGATGCCGCTCGGAATCAGGCGCAAAATGGTTTTTTTGCCGCCGACAACCAAGGTATGACCCGCATTGTGGCCGCCTTGGAAGCGCACCACGCCTCCGGCTTCTTCCGCCAGCCAGTCAACGATTTTACCTTTACCCTCGTCGCCCCACTGTGCGCCGATTACTACAACATTTTTAGCCATAGCCATATAACCTATCAATAGTGAAAATTATTGCGGAAAATCCCCAAACCGGCGCGGCTTTGCGCCCCGCAGCGATTTACCTTTCATCCGCCATGAACGAGTATTTAGCGTTTCACGACCTGCCAAACGCCGTCTGTCTTTTTCAGACGGCCTGCAAGCTCTTCCGAAACATTGTGTCCGATACCGTAATCGATCACGACACACTGCCCTTGTTCACGCAAGGCCTCGACCGCTTCGCACGCCGCTTCGGCATCTTCCGCATCGACCAACACGGCGGGCTGCCGTTCGATGGCGGGCAAACGCCCGATAAAGCTGCGCAAGTCGAAACTGAATCCCGTTGCCGGGCGCGCCCTGCCGAAATATCCGCCCAATCCGTCATAACGCCCGCCGCGCGCGACCGCGTCGTGGAAATCGGCGGCATAGGCGGCATACAGCAAGCCCGTGTGGTAATTGTCGACGCGCAGCTCGGACAAGTCGATATGGATTTCATTATCGGGAAATGCGTCGCACACCGCCTGCAATTCGTCCAACGCGCTGCCGACCGCCGACAAATCCGGCAACCGTCCGCGCGCGTCGGACAACACTTCACGCCTGCCGTACAGGCGCGGCAGCAGCGAGAATGCTTTTGCCCACATACCGTCCAGCTTCCAAGCCTTGACCTGCGCTTCGACCGCCCCGGTATCTTTATCCTGCATCAAGGCAAGCAGCGTTGCGGACTGCCCCGCATCTAAATGTGCCGCATCGGACAAGGCGCGAAATATGCCGATATGCCCCAGCGAAAGCAGCACTTTGCCCATATCGGCAATTTTCATGCTTTTCAGCATCAGGTCTATCAGCTCGATGTCGCCACGGATGTCAGCAAAACCGTACATTTCTGCCCCTGCCTGCAAGGGTTCGCGCATATTCAGCAGACCGTCGGGCTGCGCGTGCAACACCGGACCGGCATAACACAACCGGTTAATCCCTTGGTTGGCGGACAAAAGATGGGCATCGATACGCGCCACCTGCGGCGTGATGTCGGCGCGTATGCCCAACTGCCTACCGCTGAGCCTGTCCGTTACCAAAATGGTTTTCAGGGAAAGCCCCGCATCGATATGCGTCAGCAGGGAATGTGCGTACTCCATCAGCGGAGGCTGTACCAGTTCATAACCGTGTACGCGGAACAGTGCCAACAACTGCTCCCTCGCGCTTTCAAGCTGCCGCGCGTTCGTGGGCAGTACGTCGGCGATATGTTCCGGAAGCTGCCATGTCTGCATGAGAATCTGCCTTCTATTTTATCCTGTAAATACAAAAGGCTGCCCGATCCGCAATCAGACGGCATCTTTGCCGCAACGCATCACGCCGCTGTCAAAACGGCGATGCTTCCTTCCGATTCAGAATCCGAACAGCCCCTGTCCGACGGCTCAATGCCGTCAAGTCGTTAAAACCAAACTTTACCATAAAATACACACAATCTGAATATACTTTTATACCCTGTATCCGCCGTCTGACGGCACGGCATTTTTTTACGATATAATGTGCGCCATTATTTCTCATCACTCCCCGCTGCCGTTTTTTTGTTTCAGACGGCATTTTTGTTGATTGAACACTTATGCTGCTCGACCTCAACCGCTTTTCCTTTCCCGTCTTCCTGAAAGAAATCCGCCTGCTGACCGCCCTTGCCCTGCCCATGTTGTTGGCACAGGTTGCGCAGGTGGGCATCGGTTTTGTCGATACCGTGATGGCGGGCGGTGCGGGTAAGGAAGATTTGGCGGCGGTGGCTTTGGGCAGCAGCGCGTTTGCCACGGTTTATATTACCTTTATGGGCATTATGGCGGCACTGAACCCGATGATTGCCCAGCTTTACGGCGCGGGTAAAACCGGTGAAGTGGGCGAAACGGGGCGGCAGGGGATTTGGTTCGGGCTGTTTTTGGGCGTGTTCGGCATGGTCTTGATGTGGGCGGCGATTACGCCGTTCCGCAACTGGCTGACCTTGAGCGATTATGTGGAAGGCACGATGGCACAGTATATGTTGTTCACCAGCATAGCGATGCCGGCGGCAATGGTACACCGCGCCCTGCACGCCTACGCTTCCAGCCTGAACCGCCCGCGCCTGATTATGTTGGTCAGCTTCGCGGCGTTTGTGTTGAACGTGCCGCTGAACTATATTTTCGTTTACGGCAAATTCGGTATGCCCGCTTTGGGCGGCGCAGGCTGCGGACTGGCGACGATGGCGGTGTTTTGGTTCAGCGCGCTGGCGTTGTGGATTTATATCGCTAAGGAAAAATTCTTCCGCCCGTTCGGACTGACGGTGAAATTCGGCAAACCGGATTTGGCGGTGTTCAAACAGATTTGGAAAATCGGCGCACCCATCGGGCTGTCTTATTTTTTGGAAGCCAGCGCGTTTTCATTTATCGTGTTTTTGATTGCGCCTTTCGGCGAGGATTATGTGGCGGCGCAGCAAGTCGGCATCAGTTTGTCGGGGATTCTCTATATGATTCCGCAAAGCGTCGGCTCGGCGGGGACGGTGCGCATCGGTTTTTCATTAGGACGGCGCGAATTTTCGCGGGCGCGTTATATTTCGGGCGTGTCGCTGGTGTTGGGTTGGATGCTCGCCGTGATTACCGTGCTTTCTTTGGTATTATTCCGTTCGCCGCTGGTAAGTATGTACAACAATGATCCGGCGGTTTTAAGCATCGCTGCCACCGTCCTGCTGTTCGCCGGCTTGTTCCAACCGGCAGACTTCACCCAATGCATCGCGTCCTACGCCCTACGCGGCTACAAAGTCACCAAGGTACCGATGTTCATCCACGCCGCCGCCTTCTGGGGCTGCGGCCTGCTGCCGGGCTACCTACTCGCCTACCGTTTCGATATGGGCATTTACGGCTTCTGGACGGCATTGATTGCCTCGCTCACCATCGCAGCCGTCGCTTTGGTGTGGTGTTTGGAATTGTGCAGCAGGGAGATGGTCAGATCGCATAAGGTCGTCTGAAAACTCCGCCGATTAAAATATCGAAACAATGAACTGAAGCCCGCCACTGACAATACCCATTTTAAAGTTTAAACCCATGCAACCTACCCAATACCAAACCGACCTCACCCCCTACAACACTTTCGGTCTTCGCGCCCAAGCCCAAGCCTTTATCGCGCTCGAACACGCCGACGAGTTGCGCGACATCGTCCGACTGCCCGAGTTCGACCGCAATACCGTTTTATGGCTCGGCGGCGGCAGCAACATCATTTTGATGCAGGATTACGCCGGACTGGTCGTACACATGGAAAACAAAGGCATACGCGAGATTGCACGTTCAGACGGCCTTGTGTACATCGAAGCGCAGGCGGGCGAAATCTGGCACGATTTTGTCCTGCACACCGTCGCGCTGGGCTTGAACGGTCTGGAAAACCTGAGCCTGATTCCGGGTACGGTCGGCGCGTCGCCCGTGCAGAACATCGGTGCATACGGCGTGGAAGCGAAAGACGTGATTCACAGCGTGCGCTGCTTCGATTTGGATACGGAAACCTTTGTCGAGCTTGCCAATGCCGATTGCCGCTTCGCCTACCGAGAAAGCCTGTTCAAGCAGGAAGGCAAAGGGCGTTATGTGATTGTTTCGGTCGTGTTCGCCCTGAAAGAGCGTTTCGAGCCGAATTTGGGTTACGGCGATTTGGCGGCCGCCGTTGCCGAACGGAGCGCGGGCAGAGCTCCGATGGCGAAAGATGTTTCCGATGCAGTGTGTGCAATCCGCAACAGTAAACTGCCTAATCCTAACGTACTTGGTAATGTTGGCAGTTTTTTTAAAAACCCCGTCGTCAGCGCGGAAAAAGCCGCTTCCCTGTTGCAGCAGCATCCCGATATGCCGCGCTATCCGCAGCCAGACGGTTCGGTCAAACTCGCCGCCGGCTGGCTGATCGACCAATGCCGTCTGAAAGGCTTCCAAATTGGCGGCGCGGCAGTACACGACCGGCAGGCTCTGGTTTTGGTGAACAAAAACAATGCCTCTTCAGACGATATCTGGAAGCTGGCGCAACACGTCTGCAATACAGTATTTACTCGATTTCAGGTAGAATTACACGCCGAACCCAATTGGCTGCCCGCTTCGTTCAGCCTGTAAATCCAAGGAGTATGCCCGTGACCCGCATTACAAAAACCAATACTTACACCCGCATCATCGACGCCAGCCTTGCGCTCTTCAACGAGGAAGGCGAGCGCAACATCAGCACCAACCATATCGCGGCGCATTTGGGCATCAGTCCGGGCAACCTCTATTACCACTTCCGCAACAAAGACGAAATCATCGTCCAACTGTTCAAACGTTACAGCGAAGCCCTGCTTGCCTACCTGAATGAAGCCGTGTTGCCGTCCGATGTGGAAGACTCCATTAACTATATGGCAGGCATTTACGACGTGATGTGGGAATACCGCTTCCTCTTTAGCGACGTGAACACCCTGCTTGCACGCAGTGCCGAACTATTGGGCGAACACAATACCTTCACCCAAGCCAAAGTCTCCCCGCTCTTGGTCAACCTGCTCACCCAGCTCAACGGTCTGAACATCATCCAAGCCGACCAAACCGCCATGAACGATCTCGCCGTCAATATGTGGATGGTCACGAAATACTGGTTCGACTTCGACAGCTCCCTGCGCGGCCGTACCAAGCTGACCGAAGACTCCAAAGCACGCGGCATCCGCCGCACCTTAAGCCTCCTGCGCCCCTATCTCTTGCCGAAACATCGCGAGGAATACGACCGGAAAATTGGCGGTACGCATTCATAATCTCCATGCCGTCTGAGCTTATTTTCAGACGACATTCATCTATAAACATGATACATACACCCCCTTCCGCCTCCCCCGACGCATCTATCTTAGGCTTAGGCTACCTCGGCCGTCCTTTGGCGCAGAAACTCTACGAAAACGGCAGCCGCGTTGCCGCCGTCAAGCGCAACCTGACTTCGGATGATATCAATCTGCCCATACGCCTCGACACTCTCGACCTCGATCAAGACAGCGTGTTTCAAAACGCGAACCTTGCCCGCGATACAAGCTTTTGGCAGCACCACGCCGACAAACCCGTTTGGTTCTGCCTCTTGCCGCCATCCTCGCTGACGCATTACGCCGATACCGTCAAACAATGGGCAGAACTTGCCCGAGTGTGTAACGTGCAACATCTGATTTTCACGAGCAGCACCAGCGTTTACGGCGATAAAGCGCGCGAATGCGACGAAACTGCCACACCCGATCCGCAAACCGAGTCCACCCGCCAAATCCTTGCCGCCGAGCAATACCTGCTCGACAGCGGCGTGCCGAACATCGACATCCTGCGGCTGGGCGGGCTTTATTGCGCCGAACGCCATCCCGTCAGCCGCCTTGTTCAAAAGCAAAACATCCCGGGCGGCAACCGGCCTGTCAATATCATCCACCGCGATATCGCCGTCGAAACCCTGTTTCAGACGGCATTAAAACCCAACGGCAAAAGACTGAAAAACATTATCGAACCGCGTCACCCGACACGACGCGAATTCTATACGGAAGAAGCTGCCAAACTCGGCTTGCCGGCTCCCGATTTCTCACCCGACGACAGCAGGGGCAAAATCATCATTACCGTTTGCGATAACGGGTTAAGCCTGTAAAATAAGCGGCAACAGCAACAAACCGGCATTCTGCCCGCAGTCAGGAAATAAACATGTCCGCCCTATTCCCCATCATCAACCACCTGATTCAGCAAAACCCCGACAGCCGCTCGGAGCTTGCCGCATTTGCCGACAAAACACTGGCACTGAACATTGCCGGATTGAAACTGACCGGACGTATCACAGAAGAAGGATTTCTATCGGCAAGCAACGGTTTTGCAGACACAGAAATCACCTTCCGCAGCAGTGCGGTACAAAAAATCCTGCAAGGAGGCGAGCCGGGGGTGGGAGACATCAGCCTTGAAGGAGACCTCATACTCGGCATGGCGGTACTGCCCCTGCTCGGCAGCCTGCGTTACCGTGCATCAGACGACTTGGCACGGATTTTCGGCACACAGCTCGGCAACAGCATCGGCAGCCGCGCCGCCGATATCGGACACGGCATCAAACAAATCGGCAGAAGCATAGCCGAACAAATCGGCGAATTTTCACGCGAACCCGAATCCCCCGTTATCGACGCCGCTACCCTGTCCGCCTGGATGGAAGAAGTGGACAAACTGCGCGATGACGTTGCCCGCCTCAACGAACGCCTCGACAGGCTCGAACGCGACATTTGGATAGACTAACCTTCAGACGGCATCCGACATGAACAGCCCTTTTCACAACATCGGCATCGTAACCCGCCCCAACACACCCGATATCCAAGACACTGCACACACACTGATTACCTTTTTGAAGCAGCACGGCTTTACCGTCTATCTCGACGAAGTCGGCATAAGGGAATGCTGCATCTATACCCAAGACACCGTCGGCTGCCACATCGTCAACAAGACCGAACTGGGGCAATACTGCGACCTGGTCGCCGTCTTAGGCGGAGACGGCACCTTTCTCTCTGCCGCCCGCGAAATCGCCCCGCGCGCCGTTCCGATTATCGGCATCAACCAAGGTCATTTGGGCTTTCTTACCCAAATTCCCCGCGAATATATGACGGACAAGCTATTGCCCGTTTTAGAAGGGAAATACCTTGCCGAAGAGCGCATCCTGATTGAAGCCGCACTGATCCGAAAAGGCAAAACCGCCGAACGCGCCCTCGCCCTCAACGATGCCGTCCTCTCCCGCGGCGGTGCCGGACAGATGATTGAATTTGAAGTCTTCGTCAATCAGGAATTCGTCTATACACAACGTTCGGACGGGCTGATTGTCTCCACCCCCACCGGATCGACCGCCTATTCGCTTGCCGCCGGCGGCCCCATCATGCAGGCAGGATTACACGCCTTCACACTCGTACCCATCTGTCCGCAATCCATGACCAACCGCCCCATCGCCATTTCCGACGCATCTGAAATCGAAATCCTCGTTACCCAAAGCGGCGACGCCCGCGTTCATTTCGACGGACAATCCTTCATCGACGTGCAAAACCTCGACCGCATCATCATCCGCCGCTACCACAATCCCTTACGCATCCTACACCCGACCGACTACCAATATTTCAAAACCCTGCGCCAAAAACTGCACTGGGGCGAGCAATTAGTCTGAGCCGGCCTTTACCCGAAAGTATCCATGAATCCCAAAATTTCCTCCGACCATACAGAAGATACCATACGCCTCTCCAAACGCATGGCGCAACTCGGGCTTTGTTCGCGCCGCGAAGCCGACGGCTATATCGAACAGGGCTGGGTAACGGTCAACGGCAAAACCGCCGTACTCGGTCAGAAAGTTTTACCGGCAGACCGTATCGAACTGAACAAGAAAGCCCACGAACAGCAGGCGGCACACATTACCATCCTGCTGAACAAACCCGTCGGCTATGTCAGCGCACAAGCGGAAAAAGGCTATAAATCCGCCGCCGAACTGATTACCTCTGAAAATCGCTGGGAAGGCGACACCAGCCGCATCCGTTTCGATCCGAAACACAAAATCGGTCTTGCCCCCGCCGGCAGACTCGATATCGATTCAGTCGGATTGCTGGTGTTGACGCAAGATGGCCGTATCGCTAAGCAGCTTATCGGCGAATACAGCGGCAGTGAAAAAGAATATTTGGTGCGCGTGCGCGGCAAATTGGACGAAAAAGGACTTGCCTTACTGAATCACGGATTGAGTTTGGACGGTGAGAAACTGCGTCCCGCCAAAGTAGAATGGCAAAACGAAGACCAACTGCGTTTCGTATTGAAACAAGGTAAAAAGCGGCAAATTCGCCGTATGTGCGAACTGGTCGGGCTGCGCGTCGTCGGGCTGAAACGCATCCGCATGGGCAAGGTCAAACTCGGCAGGCTGCCGACCGGCAAATGGCGTTATCTCGCTCCCGGTGAATCGTTTTAAATAAGCATTAAAAAATGCCGTCTGAAAATCCTTGCGTTTTCAGACGGCATTGCCTTATGCCCAAATAACGGTTTCTTCCAAGGGCCTGCGCGCTTTAGTGGCGATTTCCTGAACGCGGTAGCCGAATGTCGCGGCAACGGACACGCCCCATTCTGCCGCATCGAACAAACCGAACTGCCCGGACAATACGCGTTCCATATCGGCATAGTTGAAACCTTCCACCGGGCAGGAATCGATACCTGCCATAGCGGCACCCGTCATCATGTTGGCTAACGCGATATAGGTCTGGCGGCAACACCAGTCAAACAAGGCGCGCGAATCGTCCAAAATCTTGATGTCGTCGGCTTGAAACGCCTGATACCTCGCCAAAGATTTTTCTACGGCATCCGGTTCGGTAACGCCGCGCCGTTTGAGGCTTTCCAACATAAACGGGCTGTCGAAGCGGGCATTTTTCTTCGCCAAAAACACCACCAAATGACTGGCGGTATCCAAAGCATCCGCCATACCCCAAGAAAACGGCTTGACGGCCTGTCGGATTTCAGGGTTTTGAACCACAATAAACTGCCAAGGCTCCGAACCGACCGAACTGGGCGACAAACGCCCAAGTTCTAAAATAAACTGAAAATCCTCGGCACTGATTTTGCGTGCCGCATCGTAATGCCGGCATGATTTGCGGTTTTTAAATGCGGATAGAACCTGCTCTTTGCTTAATACTGTCATCGTGCATCCTTTATTACTTTTATTGCAAATTGATTTCAAACCGATACGGCGGCAGATTCGACAATAACGCCCAAACGCCTTTCAGACGGCATTTGGTTCATCGCAAACACGCCTACGGATACGCGATATAGGCATAAGCCGAATGGTTGTGGATAGATTCGAAATTCTCGCTCTCGACAATGAAACTCTTGATGCGTTTGTCGGCAATCAGCGAAGTAGCGACATCACGCACCATATCTTCCACGAATTTCGGGTTTTCGTAGGCTTTTTCGGTAACATATTTTTCATCGGGGCGTTTGAGCAAACCGTAGAGTTGGCAGCTTGCCTGCGCCTCCACATAATCGATGACTTCCTCGATACCGACTTCGGCATCGGCAGTCAGGCTGACGGTAACGTGCGAACGCTGGTTGTGCGCGCCGTATTGGGAAATTTCTTTGGAACACGGGCAAAGCGAGGTTACGGGAATCATGACCTTCATACTGTGGCCGTATGCCCCGTCTTTGATTTCGCCCGTGAGACAGACATCATAATCCAGTAAGGACCGGATACCGGAAACCGGCGCGGTTTTCTTGCGGAAAAATGGGAAAGAAACGCTGATTTTACCAGAGTGGGAGTCCAAAAGAGCGACCATTTCGGCAGTCAGCCTATGCAATTGTGCAAAATCCAAGGCTTCGGCATGTTGCTCCATCAATGCGACAAAGCGCGACATATGCGTACCCTTCTGCTCGGCGGGCAGGTAAACCGTCATGGTCAGGCGGGCAACCGTGGATTGCGTTCCTTCGGCGGTTTTCAGGGTAATCGGGAAGCGCAGGTCTTTAATGCCGACCTGATTGATCGGCAGGTTGCGTAAATCTCTGCTGGATTGCACGTCTGCAATGGCGTTCATGCGTTGTTTTTCCTTAATATTCATGTAATTGTTGAGATGTGTGCATGGTATGGCGTTTCCGCCGGGGAATATACCGTCAATCTGCAAATGCGAGATTATATCACTTGCTTTTGGCGGCTGCATTGATTGTTTCTATTTTCGGGATAGTGATAAAATCCCGACTTATTCATATCTTACAAGGCAGAAACAGATGAAATTCGCCACCCAAGCCATCCATTCCGGCTACGATTGCGACGAACACAACCGCGCGCTGATGCCGCCGATTTATCAAAACAGTATGTTTGCGCTGCACGAAATCGGCGAAAATGTGCCTTACCGTTATTCGCGCCTGAGCAACCCGACCCGTCAGATTTTAGAAGACACCGTTGCCGATTTGGAACACGGTGTGGCAGGTTTTGCGTTTTCCAGCGGTATGGCGGGAATTGATGCCGTGTGGCGTACTTTCCTGCGCCCTGGCGATACCATTGTCGCCGTCGCCGATATTTACGGCGGCGCTTATGACTTATTGGTCGATGTTTATCAAAAATTGGGGGTGAACGTTGTTTTTGCCGATTTGGGCAATCCGGATAATTTGGACGAATTGCTTAAAGCACACAAGGTCAAACTGGTTTGGCTGGAAACGCCGTCCAATCCGCTTTTGCGCTTGGTAGACATCAAAGCACTTGCCGCAAAAGCCAAAGCGGCCGGTGCGCTGGTCGGCATCGATAACACCTTTGCCACGCCGTATCTGCAACAGCCCTTGGATATGGGCTGTGATTTTGTGTTCCATTCCGCTACCAAATATTTGTGCGGCCATTCCGACGTATTGATGGGCATCGTCGTTGCCAAAACCAAAGAGCTGGCGCAGCCTTTGCACGATATGATGGTGCATACCGGCGCGGTTGCAGGCCCGATGGACTGTTGGCTGGTGTTGCGCGGCATCAAAACACTGGCTCTGCGCATGAACGCCCATTGCCAAAACGCACTCGAAATCGCGCGCCGTTTGGAAGCTCATCCTGCCATTGAAAAAATATTCTATCCCGGCCTGCCGTCGCACGAACATTACGAACTTGCCAAAGCGCAAATGCCCAAAGGCACCGGCGGCGTGGTTACGGTTTATCTCAAAAACGACACGCGTGAAGCGGCCAATAGCGTGATTAAAAACATGAAACTGGTCAAAATGGCTTCCAGCCTCGGCGGCGTGGAAAGTTTGGTCAACCATTGCTATTCCCAGTCCCACAGCGGCGTGCCGCATGATGTGAAAATGGAAATGGGCATCAAAGTCGGTCTGCTGCGTTTCTCCATCGGTATTGAAGACGTAGATGATATTTGGAACGATATTTCCGCCGCACTGGATACGACTGTATAATCCACGCAAAATGCCGTCTGAAACCATGGTTTCAGACGGCATTTCAATCAAACCGAAAATCAACGCTTCAACATCTTTGCCGCCTCAATGGCGTAATAGGTCAAAATCCCGTCCGCGCCCGCGCGTTTGAATGCCAGCAGGCTTTCCAAAACCACTTTGCTGCCGTCCAGCCAACCGTTGGCAATCGCTGCCTGCAGCATCGCATATTCGCCCGAAACCTGATAGGCATAAGTCGGCACGCCGAACTCGTCCTTCACGCGGCGGACAACGTCCAAATACGGCAAACCGGGCTTGACCATCACCATATCCGCACCTTCCTGAATGTCCAACGCCACTTCGTGCAACGCCTCATCGGTATTTGCCGGATCCATCTGGTAGGTCTTTTTATCCGCCTTGCCCAAATTGCCCGAACTGCCTACCGCATCACGGAAAGGGCCGTAGAATGCAGAAGCATATTTGGCGGAATACGCCATAATCCGCGTATGGATATGCCCGGCATCCTCTAAAGCCTCGCGAATCGCACCAATACGCCCGTCCATCATATCGGAAGGAGCAACGACCTGCGCGCCCGCCTCTGCATGACATAAAGCCTGTTTCACCAAGACTTCTACGGTTTCATCATTCATCACGTAACCGTTTTCGTCCGTCAGTCCGTCCTGACCGTGAACCGTATAAGGATCGAGCGCGACATCCGTCATAATGCCCAGTTCGGGAAACCTCTCGCGCAAGGCGCGGACGGTCGTCGGCACCAGTCCTTCAGGGTTATACGCCTCCTGCGCACATTCTGTCTTATTTGCCGTAACGACAGGGAACAGTGCCAGCATGGGTATTCCCAAATTTGACGCTTCCTCCGCCGTAAACAGCAACCTGTCCAAACTTTGACGCTTCACGCCCGGCATAGAAGGCACATCCTCCTCGCGCGCCGACCCCTCCAATACGAACACCGGATAAATCAAATCATCGGCAGTCAGCGTATGCTCGCGCATCAGGCGGCGTGAAAAATCATCCCTGCGCATACGGCGCATACGCGAAGCCGGAACATTGCGATAAGGAAACTGCATAACATCCCTCCAATCATCCTGCAAATAACTCAAACCATTGAAACTTGTAACACAAAAACACTTACAGACGGCATTGGGCAGATATCCGGACAACCGTTTCCGCAACACCGAAAAAACGGCTGTTTCAGCATACCGCCCCTAAAATCAGGCTTCGATATTCTTACGCCACAATACCAAAAGTTTCCCGATATGCTGAACAGGTTGCGCGTCAACCGCCTCACACAAGGCATTGCAGATTTCGATACGCTCGGCACGGTCATCGCCGAGCACGCGCACCTTAATCAACTCGTGCGCCGTCAGCGCGGCATCGGTTTCCTTGATGACCGCGTCCGTCAGACCCTGTTGACCGACCATCACGACGGGATTCAAATGATGCGCGCGCGCTTTCAGTTCCAAAATTTCTTTGGTATTTAATTTTGTATCAGTCATTTTCCTACTACTTGAATAAAAAGAATAATGCGGCATTGTACGCGATTTGGCACGACATCGGCAAAATTAACGTACAATACGCGATTTACATTCCGACTCGCGAACCACTATGGCTGTACGTTCCAAATCCTCAAAAGCGTGGCTGCACGAACACATCAACGATCATTACGTCCATATGGCGCAAAAAGACGGCTACCGCGCCCGTGCCGCATACAAACTATTGGAAATTAACGAAAAAGATAAACTAATCAAACCCGGAACCATATTGGCGGATTTAGGCAGCGCACCAGGAAGCTGGTCGCAGGTTGCCGCCAAGCTAACGGGTACTTCCGGAGCAGTTTTCGCCTTGGACATCCTGCCTATGGAAGCCATAGGGGGCGTGTCCTTCATTCAGGGCGACTTCCGCGAGAACGACGTACTGGCACAATTCGAAACCTTGTTGGACAACCGCCCGCTCGACCTTGTAATTTGCGATATGGCGCCCAATATGTCGGGAAACGCCGTAAGCGATCAGGCACGCAGCTTTTATCTGTGCGAACTGGCTTTGGACTTCGCCTCGCAACACCTGAAAACCGGCGGCAGCTTTTTGGTCAAAGTCTTTCAGGGTGCAGGCTATCAGGAATACATGGCAGCCATGCGCAAAATTTTCGGCACGGTGCAGACGCGCAAACCCGAAGCCTCGCGCAATCGCTCCAGTGAGATTTATTTATTGGGCAAAAATAAACGCTGACAATACAGACAGCGTGTTTTACAATCATTTCCGTTTTACACCTCAATTATGGAGCCTTGCTAAGTGGGGAACACCTTTAAATCAATCCTTGTCTGGGTCGCCTTGGGTATCGGCCTGATGGCTGCGTTCAACGCTTTAGACGGCAAAAAAGAAGACAACGGGCAAATCGAATATTCTCAGTTCATCCAACAGGTCAACAACGGCGAAGTATCCGGCGTCAACATCGAAGGATCCGTCGTCAGCGGCTACCTGATTAAGGGCGAGCGCACCGACAAAAGCACCTTCTTTACCAACGCGCCTTTGGACGACAACCTAATTAAAACACTGCTCGACAAAAACGTCCGTGTAAAAGTAACGCCGGAAGAAAAACCGAGCGCGCTGGCTGCCCTGTTTTACAGCCTGCTGCCCGTCCTGCTGCTGATTGGCGCATGGTTCTACTTTATGCGTATGCAGACGGGCGGCGGCGGAAAAGGCGGCGCATTCTCATTCGGCAAAAGCCGCGCACGCCTGCTGGACAAAGATGCCAACAAAGTGACCTTTGCCGATGTCGCCGGCTGCGACGAAGCCAAAGAAGAAGTGCAGGAAATCGTCGATTACCTGAAAGCGCCGAACCGCTATCAAAGCCTGGGCGGGCGCGTGCCGCGCGGTATCCTGCTGGCAGGCAGCCCGGGAACGGGTAAGACGCTTTTGGCAAAAGCCATTGCAGGCGAAGCCGGCGTGCCGTTCTTCAGCATTTCCGGTTCCGATTTTGTCGAAATGTTCGTCGGTGTCGGTGCGAGCCGCGTCCGCGATATGTTCGAGCAGGCGAAGAAAAACGCTCCCTGTATCATCTTTATTGATGAAATCGACGCAGTCGGCCGCCAACGCGGTGCAGGTTTGGGCGGCGGCAACGACGAGCGCGAGCAAACATTAAACCAATTATTGGTTGAAATGGACGGTTTTGAGAGCAATCAGACTGTGATTGTGATTGCGGCAACCAACCGTCCCGACGTACTCGATCCGGCATTGCAGCGGCCCGGCCGCTTCGACCGCCAAGTCGTCGTCCCCCTGCCGGACATCCGGGGGCGCGAACAGATTTTGAACGTCCATTCTAAAAAAGTGCCTTTGGACGAATCGGTGGATTTATTGTCCCTCGCGCGCGGCACGCCCGGTTTTTCCGGCGCGGATTTGGCGAACCTGGTCAACGAAGCCGCCTTGTTTGCCGGCCGCCGCAACAAAGTCAAAGTCGATCAGAGCGATTTTGAAGATGCCAAAGACAAAATCTATATGGGCCCGGAACGCCGCAGTATGGTGATGCACGAAGACGAAAAACGTGCGACGGCGTATCATGAGTCCGGACATGCGATTGTTGCCGAAAGCCTGCCATTTACCGATCCTGTACATAAAGTAACCATTATGCCGCGTGGACGGGCACTGGGCCTGACCTGGCAGCTTCCCGAACGCGACCGCATCAGTATGTATAAAGATCAGTTGTTGAGCCAGCTCTCCATCCTGTTCGGCGGACGGATTGCCGAAGACATCTTCGTCGGACGCATCTCCACCGGCGCATCAAACGACTTTGAACGCGCAACCCAAATGGCGCGCGAAATGGTAACGCGCTACGGTATGAGCGACAAAATGGGCGTGATGGTTTATGCGGAAAACGAAGGCGAAGTCTTCTTGGGGCGCAGCGTAACCCGTTCGCAAAACATTTCCGAGAAAACCCAACAGGACATCGACGCGGAAATCCGCCGGATTTTGGACGAGCAGTATCAGGTTGCCTACAAAATCCTCGATGAAAACCGCGACAAGATGGAAACGATGTGCAAAGCCCTGATGGAATGGGAAACCATCGACCGCAATCAGGTACTGGAAATTATGGCGGGCAAACAACCCAGCCCGCCCAAGGATTACAGCCACAACCTGCGCGAGAATGCGGACGCGGCGGAAGATAACGCGCCGCACGCTCCGGCTCGGGAAGAAACCGAAGCACCCGCCCCGGCAGACACCGCTTCGACAGAGTCCGAACAGCAGCCTGAAAACAAGGCTTAACTTCCCGAACAAACGGCAGCCCGCAAGCTGCCGTTTTCCCATCCCGTTTTCAGACGGCATTTTCCGCTCAATGCCGTCTGAAACGCAAAGGCCGTATCGGTTTTTGCGAATCTGCGATATGGCGGTTTAAATCGAAATCAGAACGGGGCAAGGCTATCCCAGTTTAAAATTAAACCGCTATAATACCGCCTTTCGAATACACGCCCGCATTGGTGATGCCCGTGAAAAAAGTTGAAAAAAACATCTTGGTGCTGCACAGCGCGGACAAAATGTTCGAGCTGGTCGATAAGGTTGAGGATTACCCGCACTTTCTGCCGTGGTATAGCAAAACCGAGGTCATCGGGCGTAGCGGCAACGAACTGAAGGCGCGGCTGTTTATGGATTATATGCACGTTCGCCAATCGTTTGCCACGCACAACCGCAACATCCCCGGCAGGGAAATCCGTATGGAACTGCTCGAAGGCCCGTTCAAAACCTTACGTGGAACGTGGAAATTTATCGATTTGGGCGACGATATGTGCAAAATCGAATTCAACCTTGAATACGATTTTTCTAATGCCGTCTTATCCGCCTTAATTTCCCCCGTATTCAGCCACCTTTCCGCCACATTGGTCGAAGCGTTCGTCAAAGAGGCAGACCGCCGTTATGCTTGAAATTGAAATTGTGTACGGGCTGCCCGACAGGCAGGTTTTAAAAACGATGCGGGTTGAGGAAGGGACGCATATCCGCGCCGCTGCACTGCAAAGCGGTTTGGACGGCATATTTGAAGATTTAAACCTGCATTCCGCGCCTTTGGGCATTTTCGGCAAAGCCGTCAAAGACGACACGCCGCTGCGCGACGGCGACCGCATCGAAGTGTACCGCCCGCTGTTGATCGATCCCAAAGAAGCGCGCCGCAAACGCGTTCAAAATCAAGAAGAATAACCATGCCGTCTGAAGCCTTCAGACGGCATTCGACAGAAACACGGAAAATATCATGTCAAACACAATCAAAATGGTTGTCGGCTTGGGCAACCCGGGCAAAGAATACGAACAGACCCGCCACAATGCGGGTTTTTGGTTCCTCGACGAACTGGCGTGGAAATGGAAGGCTTCGTTTAAAGAAGAAAAAAAATTCTTCGGCGAAGTCGCCCGTGCCGCCCTGCCCGACGGCGATGTCTGGCTGCTCAAGCCGACCACGTTCATGAACCGTTCCGGACAGGCGGTTGCCGCGCTTGCGCAGTTCTACAAAATCAAACCCGAAGAAATTCTCGTCGTCCACGACGAACTCGACATTCCCTGCGGCAGGATTAAGTTCAAACTCGGCGGCGGCAACGGCGGACACAATGGGTTGAAAGACATTCAGGCAAAACTCGGCACGGCAGACTATTACCGCCTGCGCCTCGGTATCGACCACCCGGGCGACCGCAACCTCGTCGTCGGCTATGTCCTAAACAAGCCCAGTGCGGAACACCGCCAACAGATTGACGATGCCATTGCCAAATCCCTGCAGGCCATACCCGACATCATTTCCGGCAAATGGGAAGAAGCAACACGTTTCCTGCACAGCAAATGACCCAATGCCGTCTGAAGCCCTTTCAGACGGCATTCCCGCCATCAGCGAGAACCCGCACTATGTCCGAACTCAACCGGCTCATCCAAACCGAATCCGTTGCCGTCATTGAAGAAACTTTAAATTTCCTGCTCTACGAATGCAGCATAGACGATGCCCCCTCCGCCGAAGAAATTGCCGTTTGGCGCGATATGCTGGCCGCACGCGGCGGAAAATTCCTGCGCCTATCCAAACTATGCCGGACATGGCTTGAAGAGGAACAAGCATGAATCTGCCGCGCAACCGCTTTGCCATGCTTTCCGCATTGTGGTTTGCCGGCAGCATCTATGCGCTGCTCAGACCCGCCGAAACTGCGCCGCCGCCTTTTCCGCATTTCGACAAAGCAGCACACCTCGCCCTGTTTTTCGCACAAATCTGGCTTTTGACCAAAGCATTCAGAACAGGAAAACTTCCCATCCCCTACCGCAGCCTGATTGCGTTCGCCTTCTGTTTTGCCGTAGTCAGCGAATGCGCTCAGGCATGGTTTACCGCAACGCGAACCGGCAGTTTGGGCGATGTTCTTGCCGACCTGACGGGCGCAGCCCTTGCCCTCTTTACCGCGCGAGCTGCCGACCGCATGGACTGAATCGGTTTATTTCTCCCAAACAGGATAAATCCCCCTGATGCATCCTGTTTTTCTCCTTACATATCAATCCCATCTCATAAACAAAACCAACAAATCGTTTACAATATATTTACACTACATCGGATTACAAATATACTCGAACCAGTTGCAGAACCGGCGGTTTCACAAACCGTTTCGGATTGCACGACACAAAAGAAAAACCGATTTTGTTGCCTTAAAGGAGCATTCATGAACCTGCATGCAAAGGACAAAACCCAGCATCCCGAAAACGTCGAGCTGCTCAGTGCGCAGAAGCCGATTACCGACTTTAAGGGTCTGCTGACCACTATTATTTCCGCCGTCATCTGTTTCGGCATTTACCACATCCTGCCTTACAGTCCCGATGCCAATAAAGGTATCGCGCTGCTGATTTTCGTTGCCGCACTTTGGTTTACCGAAGCCGTCCACATTACCGTAACCGCACTGATGGTGCCGGTTCTCGCCGTCGTACTCGGTTTCCCCGATATGGACATCAAAAAGGCAATGGCAGGTTTCGCCGACCCGACAATTTATATCTTCTTCGGCGGTTTCGCACTCGCCACCGCCCTGCATATGCAGCGTCTCGACCGCAAAATCGCCGTCAGCCTGCTGCACCTGTCGCGCGGCAATATGAAAGTGGCGGTTTTGATGTTGTTCCTCGTTACCGCCTTTCTGTCCATGTGGATCAGCAACACCGCGACCGCCGCGATGATGCTGCCTTTGGCAATGGGTATGATGAGCCACCTCGACCAGGAAAAAGAACGCAAAACCTATGTCTTCGTTTTGCTCGGCATTGCCTATTGCGCCAGTATCGGCGGCTTGGGAACAGTCGTTGGTTCGCCGCCGAACATGATTGCCGCCAAAGCCCTGAATCTCGATTTCGTCAGCTGGATGAAACTCGGTCTGCCCATGATGCTGCTGATTCTGCCGCTGATGCTGTTCTCCATGTACGTCATCCTCAAACCTAATTTGAACGAGCGCGTGGAAGTTAAAGCCGAATCGATTCCGTGGACTTTGCACCGCGTCATCGCATTGCTGATTTTCCTTGCCGCTGCCGTCTCTTGGGTATTCAGTGCCAAAATCAAAGCCGCATTCGGTATTTCCAACCCCGATACCGTTATCGCCCTGATTGCCGCCGTCGCCGTCGTCGTCTTCGGCGTGGCGCAATGGAAGGAAGTCGCCCGCAACACCGACTGGGGCGTATTGATGCTCTTCGGCGGCGGTATCAGCTTGAGCGCGCTGCTGCAATCTTCCGGCGCATCTGAAGCACTGGGCCAGCAAGTTGCTTCCACATTCTCCCATTCTCCTGCATTGCTGGTGATTTTCGTGGTTGCCGCCTTTATCATCTTCCTGACCGAGTTCACCAGTAACACGGCTTCTGCCGCCCTGCTTGTGCCCATTTTCGCCAGCATCGCCGCGCAAATGGGCCTGCCCGAACAAGTCTTGGTATTCGTCATCGGTGTTGGCGCGTCTTGCGCCTTCATGCTGCCGGTTGCCACACCGCCTAACGCGATTGTGTTCGGCACGGGCTTAATCAAACAACGCGAAATGATGAATGTCGGCATACTGCTGAACATCCTCTGCGTAGTATTGGTTGCTCTGTGGGCATACTTCTTCCTGATGTAAATCCGATTCCCTAAAACGATGCCGTCTGACATAATCCGTTCAGACGGCATTGGATTTTCCGCAAGCCTCCCAATTTTGCCTGTGATTTTCAACGAAAGGAAACATATGATTATCCTGCACACCAACAAAGGCGACATCAAAATCGAACTCGATTTCGACAAAGCCCCCGTTACCGCCGAAAACTTCGAGCAATACGTCAAAGACGGCTTCTACGACGGCGTAATCTTCCACCGCGTCATCAAAGGCTTCATGATTCAAGGCGGCGGCATGGATGAAAACATGAACGAAAAAGAAACCCGCGATCCGATTCAAAACGAAGCGTCCAACGGCCTGCCCAACGATAAATACACCATCGCCATGGCGCGTACTTCCGATCCGCATTCCGCCAGCGCGCAATTCTTCATCAACACTGCCGACAACGCCTTCCTGAACTTCCGTTCTAAAGAGCTGTACGGCAAAACCGTCGTCCAAGACTGGGGCTATGCAGTATTCGGTAAAGTCGTTGACGGTTTTGACGTTGTCGATGCCATCGAAGGCGTATCCACCAAACGCCACGGCTACCATGACGACGTACCGACCGAACCTGTCGTCATCATTAAAGCCGAAGCGGTATAAACCGGCAATCCGAAAGCAGCCTGCACAAAGGCTGCTTTTATTTCAGACGGCATGTTATTTGATGTAACCGGGCTATGCCGTCTGAAAACCGGACGCAAGCCTTCAGACGGCATACCGCTATGTTAAAATACGCCCGTTTTTCCTAAACGGACACAAAGGAAACCTTATGGCAAGCATCGCCCGCGACATCTTCAAAGCCTACGATATCCGAGGCATTGTCGGCAAAACCCTGACCAACGAAGCCGCCTACCTTATCGGCAAAGCCATCGCCACCAGAGCCACCGAAAAAGGCATTACCCGCATCGCACTCGGCCGCGACGGACGCTTGAGCGGTCCCGAACTGATGGAGCACATCCAACACGGCTTTACCGACAGCGGCATCGACGTCCTCAACGTCGGCATGGTCGCCACCCCCATGCTGTATTTCGCCGCCATCAACGAATGCGGCGGCAGCGGCGTAATGATTACCGGCAGCCACAATCCGCCCGATTACAACGGTTTCAAAATGATGCTCGGCGGCGACACGCTTGCCGGCGAAGCCATCCAAGAACTTTTGTCCATCATTGAAAAAGACGGTTTTGCTGCCGCCGGCAAACAAGGCAGCGTCACCGAAAAAGACATCTCCGGCGAATACCTCAAACACATTACCGGACACATCAGGCTCAAACGCCCGATGAACATCGCCATTGACGCGGGCAACGGCGTGGGCGGCGCGTTTGCCGGCAAACTCTATAAAGGCTTGGGCAACGAAGTTACCGAACTTTTCTGCGACGTGGACGGCACTTTCCCCAACCACCATCCCGACCCATCCAAACCGAAAAACCTGCAAGATTTGATTGCCGCGCTGAAAAACGGTGATGCCGAAATCGGCCTGGCGTTTGACGGCGATGCCGACCGCTTGGGCGTGGTTACCAAAGACGGCAACATTATTTATCCCGACCGCCAACTGATGCTGTTCGCGCAAGACGTGTTGAGCCGCAACCCCGGCGCGAAAGTCATTTTCGATGTCAAATCCACACGCCTGCTTGCCCCGTGGATTAAAGAACACAGCGGTGAACCTGTAATGGAAAAAACCGGCCACAGCTTTATCAAATCCGCCATGAAAAAAACCGGCGCGCTGGTTGCCGGTGAAATGAGCGGCCACGTTTTCTTTAAAGAACGCTGGCTCGGCTTCGACGACGGTCTGTACGCCGGCGCGCGCCTCTTGGAAATCCTGTCTGCCTCCGACAATCCGTCCGAAGTGTTGGACAAGCTGCCGCAAAGCATTTCCACGCCCGAACTCAACATCGCCCTGCCCGAAGGCGGCAACGGGCATAAAGTGATTGAAGAACTTGCCACCAAAGCCGAATTTGAAGGCGCAACCGAAATCATTACCATCGACGGCTTGCGCGTTGAATTCCCCGACGGTTTCGGACTGATGCGCGCTTCCAACACCACGCCGATTTTAGTATTGCGTTTTGAAGCGGATACGCAAGAAGCGATTGAGCGTATTCAAAACCAATTCAAAGCAGTCATTGAAAGCAATCCGAATCTAATCTGGCCGCTGTAAACATCGAAAAAATGCCGTCTGAAGGCTTCAGACGGCATTTTTCACAAATGGCCAATCAAATCTTGGCAGATTGGATTTGGCTTAAAAATTTCCGCGTCCGTTCGTGTTGGGGGTGGTCGAACAACTCTTTCGGGCTGCCTTGTTCGACAATAACGCCGCCGTCCATCACGACGACGGTGGTTGCCACTTCTAAGGCAAACTTGATTTCGTGGGTCACGACAACCATCGTCCAACCTTCCCGCGCCAATTCCTTCATAGCGTTCAACACGTCTTGCACCAATTCGGGGTCGAGTGCGGAAGTGGGTTCGTCAAACAGCATCAATTCAGGCTGAATCGCCAATGCGCGGGCAATGCCGACGCGCTGCTGCTGACCGCCGGAAAGCTGGTAGGGATACAAATCCACTTTATCGCCCAAACCGACTTTTTCAAGCAATTTCAAAGCTTCTTCGCGCGCTTGGGCGGCAGGTTTGCCTTGTACGGCAACCGGTCCTTCCATCACGTTTTCCAAGGCGGTTTTGTGCGGGAAAAGGTTGTATTGTTGGAACACCATGCCGGATTTTCGGCGCAGCGCCAAGATGTCGTGCTTTGTCGTTTTTTTGGAAAAATCGATTTTCAGCGGTCGCTCGTTGTTGAACTCGATTTGTCCGTCTTCGGGCATTTCCAGCGCGTTTAAACAGCGCAGAAACGTCGTTTTGCCCGAGCCGGAAGGCCCAAGGATGACGACCACCTGCCCTTTGCCCACATCCAAATCGATGCCGCGCAAAATAGTGTTTTCGCCAAAGGTTTTGCGGATATTGCGGATTTTAATCATGGCTTTCCCTTATTTGGCGACATAGCGGTCGAAGCGTTTTTCCAAGCGCGCCTGAATTAAAAACAGCACTTTGCAGAAGCACCAATAAACCAACGCGGCTTCGATATAAACCGGCAAAAAGTCATAAGTGCGGTTTGCCGTTTCCTGCGCGACGCGGAACAATTCCGTTACCGTTACCACCGCTGCGAGCGAGGTGTTTTTAAACAAGCCGATAAACTCGTTGCTCAAAGGCGGTACGGCAACGCGGAATGCCTGTGGCGCGACAATGCGGCGGAACGTCTGCATATAGGTCATGCCGATGGAGAAACCTGCTTCCCATTGGCCTTTAGGTACGGACAAAATTGCCGCGCGTATGGTTTCGGAAGCGTATGCGCCGACATTGAGCGAAAAGCCGATGATGGCTGCAGGAATCGGGTCAATATAGATGCCGACGGAAGGCAAACCATAGAATACGATGACCAACTGCACCAACAGCGGCGTACCGCGAATGACGGAAATATAAAATTCCACCAGCTTCAGCAAGCATCTTTGGAAAATGCCGCCGGAGGGCATGATTCGCACCAAAGCAACGGCTACGGCAATAATCATGCCGATAACGAAAGAAGCGATCGCTAAAGGCAAAGATACTGCGAAGCCGGCTTTGACCATAGGCCAAAACGCGCTGATGAGCATATCAGCGCGTGTTTCCGTCATAAACGGCAGGGAGGCAAGGAAATTATTTAACACTGATGTCTTTTCCGAAGAATTGTTCGCCCAGTTTTTTCAGCGTGCCGTCGGCTTTCAGCTCATTGATTGCCGTACTGAATTTTGCCACGACTTCGTCATTGCCTTTATTGACAATCAAGCCGGAACCGACTTTTTCATCGGCAGGCGCGGACCAAACGATTTTCACGCCGGCATTCGGGTTTTTCTTCAGGTAGTCCAATACCGCCAATTCGTCGTTCAGGGTTGCATCAGCACGTTTTTGTTCAATCAGAGTCAGCGATTGCGCCAAACCATCAACAGCCACCAAATCTGCGCCTGCAGCTTTGGCTTTTTCGCCGTAGTTGCTGGTCAGGGATTGTGCGGTTTTCACACCTTTGATGTCGTCGATAGATTTGATGTTGCTGTCTTTACGGGCAACCAAAACCGCACCGCTCCAGCTGTAAGGCTCGGATTTGTCAAAAGTCGCTTGACGCTCAGGGCTGGTCAGGCCGACTTGGTTTGCCACCACGTCAAAACGGCCGGCTTTCAAGCCTGCCATCATCGAATCCCATTGCGTTTCTTTAAATTCAACTTTGATGCCCAGTTTTTCCGCCACGGCGCGGGTTACTTCCACATCGTAACCGGTCAGTTTGCCGTCTTTGTCGTGGTAGGTAAATGGTGCGTAAGTGCCTTCCGTGCCGACGGTAACCGTGCCTTTATTGTTGATGCGCTCGATTAAAGAACCGGAAACTGCCGATTGTGCAGGCGCGGAAGATGCTCCGCTGCCGCCTTCCGAACCGCCGCAGGCCGCCAAAACCAATGCGGTCATACCGCCGAGTATGAATTTTTTCAACATCATCCTCTCCTGTAAAAAGTGTGCAAGTGCGGCATTCTAAGTGAAATTGCGGCAAACACAAAGAATACTTTTTTATATGGCTATTCCAAACCGGAATGGAAAAGATATGCCGAAGCCGCCGGAAGCGGGAATAAAGGCGGCAGGCGGCACGAAACCGAAAAGCAGCATCAGGTACGCAAACGGCGGATTCACGCACGCTGTTCCGGCAAAAATCCGCCTGCCGATTCGGTGCTATAATCCACCCGAAACAGATGACACCAAAAAGGAACATCATGAACACACCCCAATCCGCCATCATTCCCGACCACGCCCAAGCCGGTATCTTTATCGAAGCCGACTTCGCCGCCAACCGCCTCAACGATATTAAAGCCGCCTGCCGCGCTTCGCTTGACGCGTTAACTGCCTTGAAAGCCCGCTTTCCAGACGATATTTTGGGTCTGACCATCGCCTTCGGCAGCGAAGCCTGGAAAACATTCGGACACACGGACGAAGGCAGTGAAATTAAACCCTTCCCCAAAATGGGCAATGGGCTTGCACCATCCACGCAGCACGATATGTACATCCACATCCAATCCTTCCGCCAAAACGCCGCCTACGCGCTTGCCCAATCTGTTTTGAGCGCATTCGGCGACAGCATATGCGTCGCGTCCGAAGAACACGGTTTGCGTCTGTATCAGGATCGTGGGCTGGACGGTTTCGTCGACGGCACGGAAAACCCGCAGGGCGATGAAAAAATCCGCGAAGTCGCCATCATCCCCGAAAGAAAACCCGATGCGGGCGGCAGCTATGTCCTGCTGCAAAAATACCTGCACGATTTGAAAAAATGGGATGCCGTCCCCGTCGCCGAACAGGAAGCCTCGGTCGGACGCAGCAAGGAAACCAACGATGAATTCAGCCGCGATGTCCGCCTGCTCGATTCGCACCTCGGCCGCGTCAACCTGAAAGAAAACGGCATTGGTCTGAAAATCGTCCGCCGCAGCCTGCCCTTCGGCAAAATCAGCGGCGAACACGGTTTGATGTTTACCGCATACTGCCGCACGCTGCACAATATCGAAGCGCAATTATTGAGTATGTTCGGCGATACGGACGGCAAAACCGACCTGCTGCTCCGGCACCTCTCCGCCGCCGTCTCGGGCGGATACTACTACGCGCCGTCTGTCGAACGCCTGCAAAACCTCTAAGCCAGACGATGCCGTCTGAAACCCTTTTTCAGACGGCATTTTCCCGTTTTATAGTGGATTAACAAAAACCAGTACGGCGTTGCCTCGCCTTAGCTCAAAGAGAACGATTCTCTAAGGTGCTGAAGCACCAAGTGAATCGGTTCCGTACTATTTGCACTGTCTGCGGCTTCGTCGCCTTGTCCTGATTTTTGTTAATCCACTATACCGTCCAACCGTTTTCCGAGCGCGCACTATGTCTGCAAGCATCCAAGCATTCGACCCGCTGACCGTCCCCATTTCCGGCACCAACCTGATTGAGGCCTCTGCCGGCACCGGCAAAACCTACGGCATCGCCGCCCTGTTTACACGTTTGATCGTATTAGAACAAAAAAACGTCGAGCGCGTATTGGTCGTTACCTTCACCAAAGCCGCCACCGCCGAGCTGAAAACACGCCTGCACGCGCGTTTGGACGATGTGTTGCAGGTTTTAGAAAGCAAAGAAATTGCCAAACTTGGAGACGACACGCTTTCAGACGGCATTGCCGCCTACTGCGCCGAACACCACGAAGGCGACACCTTCCTGCCCGAACTCTTAAAACAGGCTTTGCAAAAAGAGGGCCGGACGCGTCTGATTGTCCGCCTCAAAGCCGCCATCGGGCAATTCGACAACGCCGCCATCTATACCATCCACGGCTTCTGCCAGCGTATCCTGCGCGACTACGCCTTCCTGTGCCAAGCCCCATTCGATGTCGAACTGACCGAAGAAGACGGCGACCGCCTGCTTGTCCCAGCGCAAGATTTTTGGCGGGAACGCGTCAGCAATGATCCAGTGCTTGCCGAATTGGTTTTCAAACGCAAAGCTGTGCCGCAAACCGTCCTTGCCCAAATCCGCGCCTACCTGTCCCGCCCGTACCTGAATTTCCGCCGTCCGCAAACCGATTTGCCGCAAGCTCGGGGCTCCGCTTTGGCAAGCTGGCAAAACATTTGCGGAAATCTGACTGAATTAAAAGAAACTTTTTGGCGCATCCACCCCCTTTTAAACGGCAATTCGTATCGGAAAAACAGTTTTATCGAACTGTTCGACGCATTGGAACAAAAAGCCCTGTCGCCGGATTTGCCCTTTTTGGAGGCAAAGCTGCACGAACGGCTCTTGAAACTCTCATCCGACAAACTCGAAGCCGGACTGAAAAAAGGTAAAACGCCCGATGCGGCAACATTTGCCGAATTGCAGAAACTGGCAGACTTCGGGCGCGATTTGGACGCACTCGAAGAAGCGGAAGAAGCAACAATGATCCGGCTGCAACTGGATTTCATCGAATATCTCAACCGCAGCCTTGCCGAGATGAAAAAATCGCGCCGCGAACGCGGTTTCGACGACCTGCTTCTCGATGTCCACACCGCGCTGACCGACAATCCGCACGCCGAAACCCTCGCCCGCGCCGTTGCCGAAAACTGGGAAACCGCGCTGATCGACGAGTTCCAAGACACCGACCCGCTGCAATACGAAATCTTCCAAAAAATCTTCATCACCCAAAACCGCCCGCTGTTTCTGGTCGGCGATCCCAAACAGGCGATTTACAGCTTTCGCGGTGCGGACATTTACGCCTACCTTCAGGCGGCGGAAGACGCGCGGCACCGCTACACGCTCGCCACCAACTACCGCAGCCACGCCGCGCTTATCGGCAGCATAGGCGCGTTGTTCCGCCTTAAAGAACGCCCGTTCGTTTTGGAAAACATCGGCTATTCGGAAGTCGGTGCGGCGCGTGCCGAAAGCAGGTTGTCCCCCGAACGTCCTGCCGTACAGGTTCGTTGGCTGCACGAAAACGACAATGAAAAAGCCAACAAAGACGTTTTGCGTCGGCGCGCCGCCGACTATTGCGCCGACGAAATCGCCCACGCACTCAACGAAGCCGCCGAATGCCGTCTGAATTTCAAAGACCGTCCGCTGCAGTCCGGCGATATTGCCGTGCTGGTCCGCACGCACAACGAGGCGGTGATGATTTCCGCCGCCCTGAAAAAACGGCAGGTGCAAAGCGTTCTGCTCTCGCGCGAATCCGTGTTCGCCTCGCCCGAAGCTGCCGCCCTTTCCGCACTCATCAGCTTCTGGCTCGAACCGCGCCGCGCCGGAACGCTGCGCTTTGTCCTGACAAGCAGCATATTCGGTTATGACGCGCAGCAATTGCACGACTTCAACCAAAACGAAAGCGAGATTTTGCATTGGGCGGAATCTGCCCGAACCGCGCTCGACAACTGGAATCAATACGGCATTTTCGCCGCTATGCAGCAGTTTTCCCAAACACACGGCATCGAAACGCGCCTCTTAAGCCGGAACAACGGGCGCAGCCTAACCAATTATTTCCAACTGCTCGAACTGCTTGCCGCCGAAGACGCGCAAAACCGCAACCCCGCCGCGCTGCACAAATGGCTGCGCGATCAGATCAGCCTGGCCGGCAACAACGGCGGCGACAACCGATCCATCCGTCTGGAAAGCGACGAAGATTTGGTCAAAATCGTTACTATGCACGCCTCGAAAGGTTTGCAGTATCCGCTGGTGTACTGCCCGTTTGCGTGGGACGCGCAAGATACCGGACCGTCCGACTGGCAAATCCTCCACCAAAGCGCAAACCGAACCGAACTGTTGGCAAAGGCGCAACTGTCGGAAGACGAACAGAAGCAATACGCCGATGAGGAAATGGCGGAACGCCTGCGCCTGCTTTATGTCGCGCTGACGCGTGCCGAGGAACAGCTCAACATCTACGCCGCATACTCCACCAATACTGCCGACAACCCCCTCGCCTACCTGATTGAAAGCTTGCCGCAAGACAGCCGCGAAACCGTCCGCCAAACCTATGACCGGGAAAAAGACGGCATCGCGATGCTCAAACGCAACTGGCGGCGCGTGGCGGACAACGCCCCAGCCGGCACGGATTTCGCCTTCACAGAAGATGCGCCGCCCCCTGCCGCCTATCGCGGCAACGCCGGTCAAACCGCCGAATTTGCCGCAAACAGCATTCCCGAACGCAGATTCCGATTTGTCCGCCACACCAGCTTTACCGCCTTAAGCCGCCAAAGCCAAACGCCCGACGGCGGCGAAGAAGATGCCTGCCCGTCCTTGGATGCCGCCGAAACCTCGGTAGCGGCGATGCCGTCTGAAACGCCGACGGCTTCAGACGGCATATCGATACACGACTTTCCGAAAGGCACGCAGGCGGGGCTGTGCCTGCACGAAATTCTTGAAGATTTCAAATTCGGACAAGCAGCCGCCGGACAGGAAACCCTCATCACCGACAAGCTGAAAAAATACGGATTTGAAGAAATATGGCTGCCTGCCGTTGCCGAAATGGCGGAAGCCTGCCAGAAAACGCCGCTGACGGGGGCATACTGCCTGTCCGACATCCCGCCCGAGTGCCGCTGTCCCGAAATGGGCTTTACCCTCCACACCGAAGACTTCGGCCTCAAACGGCTGCGCGACTGGTTTGCCCGCGACGACATCAGGCTGCCCGAAGTCTGCCGTGCCGCTGCCGAAACGCTCGACTTCCACACCGTCAACGGCTTTTTAAACGGCTTTGTCGATATGGTCTGCCAAGACCCCGACGGCAATATCTGCGTCATCGACTACAAGTCGAACCACCTCGGCACGGACGCATCCGCCTACACGCAACAGGCAATGGACGAAGCCGTCGCGCACCACCACTATTACCTTCAGGCACTGATTTACGCCGTTGCCGCCGCACGCTACTTCAAGCTGCGCGGACAACCGCCCGCCGCCGTTTCCGTCCGCTACCTGTTTTTGCGCGGATTGGATGGCAAAGGCGGCGGCGTTTGGCGTTGGGACATAGATGCCGACACTTTGGAACAGATAAAATAACTTCCCGTCCCTTAAGACGACAACCGCAGGAGAACCCTATGAATATCAAACACCTGATTACCGCCGCACTCATTGCCTCAGCCGCCTTTGCCGCGCAGGCAGCCCCGCAAAAACCCGTATCCGCCGCCCAAACCGCGCAACATTCAGCCGTTTGGATCGATGTCCGCAGCGAACAGGAATTTAGCGAAGGGCATTTGCACAACGCGGTCAACATCCCCGTCGACCAAATCGTCCGCCGCATACACGAAGCCGCGCCCGACAAAGACACGCCGGTCAACCTCTACTGCCGCAGCGGACGGCGTGCCGAAGCCGCCCTTCAAGAGCTGAAAAAAGCAGGTTATACAAATGTTGCCAATCACGGCGGTTATGAAGACCTGCTCAAAAAAGGGATGAAATAACGCAATGCCGTCTGAAAGGACAGGCTTTCAGACGGCATACGGCACTCCGGCACGCGGCGCAACATCAGGCGCGGCGCGTGCCGCCCCGTCCGAAGCCTGATAAACAAACCGATAAGGAAATACGATGAAACACATACTCCCCCTGATTGCCGCATCCGCACTCTGCATTTCAACCGCTTCGGCACATCCTACCGGCGAACCGTCCACCCAAAACGAAACCGCTATGACCACGCATACCCTCACCTCAAAATACAGCTTTGACGAAACCGTCAGCCGCCTTGAAACCGCCATAAAAAGCAAAGGAATGGACATTTTTGCCGTCATTGACCATCAGGAAGCCGCCCGCCGAAACGGCTTAACGATGCAGCCGGCAAAAGTCATCGTCTTCGGCACGCCCAAAGCCGGCACGCCGCTGATGGTCAAAGACCCCGCCTTCGCCCTGCAACTTCCACTGCGCGTCCTCGTTACCGAAACAGACGGCAAAGTACGCGCCGCCTATACCGATACGCGCGCCCTCATCGCCGGCAGCCGCATCGGTTTTGACGAAGTGGCAAACACTTTGGCAAACGCCGAAAAACTGATACAAAAAACCGTAGGCGAATAAGCCCGTCGCCGACATATGTCGGATGGAAACCAAACGCACACGCCCCTCATTCCCCCGAAGTCGGGAATCCAAGCGGTTGGGTTGCCGTGATTTCCAATCATTGCCGAAACGGACGATTCCGGATTCCCGCCCTCGCGGGGATGACGGGCGTGTGTGTTTTTGCCACATCACAGGCAACTTTGCCGCAAATCTTATCTGTCGCCGGTATGCCTTCTTGTTTCAATCCGCCACAAACCAAATGCCGTCTGAACCTTCAGACGGTATTTCCTTTTAATCCCTATCTTCCCGACAAATATCGATGGCTTCCTGCAAACTCGAAACGCCATAAATTTTCAGGTTCGGAAACTCTTTGGCGTTGCGCGGCATATTGGCTTTTGGGACGATGGCGCGTTTGAAGCCGAGCTTTTCCGCTTCTTTGAGCCGCTCTTGTCCGCGCGCGACGGGGCGGACTTCGCCGCTTAGTCCGATTTCGCCGAAAACCACGGTTTTTTCGGGCATAGGGCGGTTGCGGAAGCTGGAAAGCATCGCGAGGATAACCGCCAAATCCGCCGCCGGTTCGCCGATTTTCACGCCGCCGACGGCGTTTAAAAACACATCCTGATCGAAACAGGCGATGCCGCCGTGGCGGTTTAACACGGCAAGCAGCATCGCAAGGCGGTTTTGTTCCAGTCCGACGGTGAGGCGTTTGGGCGTGAAGCCGTGCGCGTCATCGACCAATGCCTGAATTTCGACCAAAAGCGGGCGGCTGCCTTCCTGTGTAACCAAAACGCACGAGCCGGGCGTATCGTCGCGGTAGCTGGCGAGGAAGATGGCGGACGGGTTGGACACGCCTTTCAAGCCGTTTTCGGTCATGGCGAACACGCCCAGTTCGTTTGCCGCGCCGAAGCGGTTTTTGATGGCGCGTATCATGCGGTAGTTGGAATGTTGGTCGCCCTCGAAATACAGCACGGTATCGACCATATGCTCCAATACGCGCGGGCCGGCAATCGCGCCGTCTTTGGTCACGTGTCCGACCAGTATCATAGCGGTGCCCATCTGTTTCGCCATACGCGTCAGTTGGGCGGCACATTCGCGCACCTGCGACACGGAGCCGGGGGCGGAAGTGATTTGGTCGGAATACATGGTTTGGATGGAGTCGATGACGACGACCTCGGGCTGATGCTGTTTCAAGGCCGTCTGAATCGCCTCCATGCGGATTTCGGCAAGCAGGTTCACGCCTTCGGTGGGCAGTTCCAAACGTTGCGCGCGCAGGGCGACCTGTTGGGCGGATTCCTCGCCGGAAACGTACAGCACTTTGCGGCTTTGCGCCATTTTGGCGATGGTTTGCAACAACAGCGTGGATTTACCGATGCCGGGGTCGCCACCGAGCAGGATGACCGCGCCGTCAACCAAACCGCCGCCCAATACGCGGTCGAGTTCGCTCATGCCGGTCGGATTGCGCGGCACTTCGGTCGCGGTAACGGCGGAGAGGGATTGGACGGTCGAGGTGTCCGCCGCCCAAGATTGGAAGCGGGCGTTTTTCGGCTCGGGCGCGGCTAAGCTTTCCTGAAGTGTGTTCCACTCGCCGCAATGCGGGCATTTGCCTTGCCATTTCGGGGAAGTGCCGCCGCATTCGGTGCATTGGTAAAGGGTTTTAAGCGTTTTTGCCATCGGTTTTCCCTGCATCTGAAAACAAAAATGCCGTCTGAAAATAGGGACGGTTAGGATTGCGCCAATATGGCAACGCCGCTATCCGTACATGGAGGGCTGGCGCATTGCCTTATTTTCCATCTCTCGGCTTCAGACGGCATATCGGGCAGTTTCCTGCCGGCTTACCCGCCGTGATACTGCCGCGACAACTCGTGTACGGTGTCGACTAAGATTTTGGCGTGTTCGGGGTCGGCGTGTTGGTTGATGCCGTGTCCGAGATTAAAGACATGACCGCTGCCGTGTCCGTAGTCGGCCAGGATGCGTGCGACTTCGGTGCGGATGGATTCGGGCGTACCGAAGAGGGCGAACGGATCGAAGTTGCCTTGCAGGGCGACTTGCTTGCCGACGCGGCGGCGTGCTTCGCCGATGTTGCACGTCCAGTCCAAGCCCAATGCGTCTGCGCCGATTTCCGCCATGCTTTCCAGCCACAGTCCGCCGCCTTTGGCAAACACGATGATGGGAACGCGTCTGCCTTCGCTTTCGCGTTTCAATCCGGCAACGATTTGGCGGATGTATTTGAGGCTGAATTCTTTAAACGCCGCATCGCTCAACACGCCGCCCCAAGTGTCGAAAATCTGCACAGCCTGCGCGCCCGCGTCGATTTGGGCGTTGAGGTAGGCGGTAACGGCTTGGGCGTTGGTATCGAGGATTTTGTGCAGCAAATCGGGGCGCGAGTACATCATGGTTTTGATGGTGCGGAATTCTTTGCTGCTGCCGCCTTCAACCATGTAGCAGGCGAGCGTAAACGGGCTGCCGGAGAAGCCGATAAGTGGTACGCGGCCGTCCAATGCTTTACGGATGGAAGTTACCGCGTCGAAAACGTATTGCAGTTTTTCCATATCGGGAACGTGCAGCTTGGCGATATCGGCTTCGTGTTGCAAGGCGAGTTCGAATTTCGGACCTTCGCCTTCGGCAAAATACAGCCCCAAGCCCATTGCGTCGGGAACGGTCAGGATGTCGGAAAACAAAATCGCCGCGTCCAAATCGAAGCGTTCCAAAGGTTGGATAGTAACTTCGGTCGCCAATTCGGTGTTTTTGCACAAATCGAGGAAGCTGCCCGCTTTCGCGCGCGTGGCTTTGTATTCGGGCAGATAACGCCCCGCCTGGCGCATCATCCAAATCGGCGTGTATTCGACAGGCTGTTTGAGCAGGGCGCGGAGGAAAGTATCGTTTTTCAAAGAAATCATGTGGGGCTTTCGGTTTGTTTGTAAAACGGGGAAGGAAAACGGTTTTCAGACAACCTTTGCAGCGGTTTCCGCAATGAAAGGGCGTCTGAAAAGGAAGAGACGGGCACATTTGCCTAGGTAATCATCAGTAGATGATTAAACGGCAGCAGGTTTTCATGGGGTTTCAATGGTGCGTTTATCTTCGATATGGATAACTTTGGGTTCTTCAGCATCACAATCGCGATGAGAGCGCCCTTCGATACCGATTTTGAAATCTTCATCCAATCCTTCTTCTTTTAGGATTAGCGTAAAAATTTCAGGATGATGGCATGAAACGGCATATCCATCGCCACTATCTAAAGTGATAATGCCAAAATCTGCAGATGGTGTTCCTATTTGAACCTTGCCCCATTTGCTTAATATCTCTTTAGCTTGTTTCTCCAGATCTTTTTCTGGTTCAAGTAAAATGACGCAAGTCCCATTTTCAAAGAGCACCCAAGATTTTTCGTTTCCATTAATGCTCTTTTTCCAAACATCAATTAACTTTTGGCGATAAGCAGGCGTTCCAATTTCAAATATTTCTTTCTTTTCCTTAAAGGAATCTGAAGGTTCCATCAAATTCTCCCAGATAAAGATATTTCCCAAAATCAGCTATGCTGCTCTAACGCTGCGTGGCGTTCGTCATCGGAGACGGCTTCCAAAACCAATTTGCGCTGTGCTTCGGCTTTTTGCGGCTGTTCGGTTTCGTCAAAGACTTTCGCCAACACCAGACGCGCCGAAACGCTCGGTTGCAGGGCGATACTGGCTTCCAAATAACCTTTCGCCTTGCCCCATAGCCGACGGCCGTAGGCGAGCCGGCCGAGATACATCAGCAGAAGCGCGTTATCGGGCTGTTCTTTCAGCCAAGAATCGGCAAAATCGATGGCTTTCTGCTGTTCGCGCTCGCCCAAAAAGCGCACGCTTTCGACAAAGGCTTCCAAAAGCTCGGGGCGGCGGTTGTGCGGATAATGCTGTTTGACCCATTTGACCGCATCGGCATACAGTCCCAAACGTTCGTACTTTTCCGCAACCGATACGCTCAATTCCCCGTTTTTGAGGCTGTCGGGAATCCGCTTCAGGCAGGTTTTCAAAGCGGCGGCATCGGCAGCATCCGCCAGCAGGCGGCGGTATGCCCAATTTTGATACCGTTCCATTTCCGATTTGCCCAACGCGCCCGCCTTGGAAAGTTTTTCGGTTTTTGCCAGAACCTGCAACGCGTCGCCCCTGTCGAAAGCGTAACGAAGTTGCAGACGCACGAGGCGCGTAAGGTTGGCATTCATCTTCGTCGCCGCATGAAGATTGGCTTCCGCCGCTTCGTAATCGCGCCGGTTCAACGCCGATTCCGCCAACAAAAGATAACGGGAAAGCTGCTGTTTTTCAGGCAGCTTTGCAATTTCGGCAAGGTAGCGGTCGCGCAGCTCGATGTTTTCCATCTGCCCGGCGGCGTGCGCGCCCAGCATCAATGCCAAAGTCCGGTTGTCTCCGGCCTCTTTGTTGCCCAACACGCGCGAAGCTTCGAGTTCCGCCTTTTCAAAACGCCCTTCAAAATACGCCAAACCCGCTTTGTTCAAGGCAAGCGCGGCTTTGCGTCCTTTGCGTGCCGAACCGAAACGCTGCATCTTTTCGGGGATATTGAGTACGCCGATAATGAATTTGAACAGGAAATACCACACCACGACGGCAATCAGCAAACCTAACACAAAGGCGTGCAGGTTGATTCTGAGCATGGTCTGTCCGAGTACGATATACACGTCGCCGGTGTAAATGCCCGAAGCCAGCGCCAGTCCGACGGCGGCGGCAAACAGGACGACAATCCAGACTACCGTTTTCATGCGCGTTCTCCTTTAGCGGACGGCGAACGCCCTGCCTTTTCCGGTACGGGCTGTTTTTTTGCAGGCTGTTCCGGTTTGCGTTCCGAAGGCAGGGACGGTGCTTCTATGGTCTTCACATCCGATGCGGCAGCCGGTTCGGAAGCCGCCTGTTCCGCTTCTTGATTTTCCGCCGCCGTCATGCGCGTACCGTCGCGATAGGCGCGGACGGCATTTAGGCTGTTTTTCAAACCGTCATCCGCAGTCATACGCACATCCAACGCCTTCAATTCCGCCAGTTCTTTCAGCCACGACTGCGTGGCGGGAGACTTGGCATCGAAATACTGTCTGACGGCGGCTTCGGCATTGTTCAAATCGCCCTGATAGACTTCGCTGTTGCGCTGCATTAATGCAGTCCGCGCATCCAAAAGACGGAGGCGCAGGTTTTCACGCACAAAATATGCCTGTTCCGGTGAAATCAGCATGGAATCGTTGTTTTCCAAACGGCGGATTTCGACCAGCCCCTTCAATGTGCCGAGGGATTTTTCCCATACGTTCTGCCACCATGAAGCGGAAGCGGCTTCGTTCTTCACCTGTACGCCCGGTTTCAATACGCCATCCAAAATCAGCGGCAGTCCGAATACGGCGGTTTCCAGCCTGTCGAGGCGCAATGCCGTGCCGGAAATATCGACATAGGGACGGTTTTTCAGTTCCGCCAAGTCGCTGCTGACCGCCTGTTTGATCGGCAGAAGCTCCGCCTGATCGAAACGGGACAGTCGGCTGTCGATATGCTCCAACACGCCGACGGCTGCCTGTATGTTGCCCGTCAGCACCAACTGCTGCGCCGCCATATCGAGCATCGCCTCGGCTTCGTCCGCCAGCCAGTCGGCGCGTCCTTTGGTCAGTTCGCGGTAGGCTTTTTGCGCCGTCGAAATCTGTTCGGCGTTGGTTTTGACATTGTCCCCCAAACGGTCGAGTTCGGACTGCATCGCCGCTTGGCGGTTGATGCCGTCTTTCAGCAGCGCGGCGTTTTCCGACTCGCCCAAGGCGGCTTTGTCGATTTTCTGGTTGAACGCCAATTCTTGGTTTTTCAGGACATTCTGCCCTTGTACGAACAAAAATCCGCCCGCGCCCAAACCCAAGGCCGCCAATACCAGGGCGCAGATTGCCAGGGCGTTGCCGCCGGCCTGTTTGACGACGAAGTGGCAGGTGTCCTCCTCGCAACCCGTACGCACATTGCCGGTTTGCACCTCGGATTCGGACTTTTTGTCCGGTAAAGAGGTTTCAGACGGCATTTCTTTTTGCACCGCCGCCCCGCTGACGGGTTCGGATGATTTGTTTTCAGGTTCGCCCACCGTTTTGCTCCTTATCGATTGGGTGTTTGGGGAAAGTCATACCGTCTGAAACGGAAATGGGGAAATAGGACAGCGCGGCTTCCAGCGAAGGGACGGTTTCGACCGAACACACGCCTTCGCGCTTCAATGCCTCCGCAATGCGCGGATGATGGGTAAAGTATAGCAAGGATTTGAAGAATCGGGAAAATTGCGGCGGAAGCTGCCCGAACAGCAAGCGCACCAGCTCGGTCGACGTAATATAGGCGGCGGCAATATTTTCGGTTTGGAAATTTTGAAAGTTCAAAGGTTTATGCCGTCTGAAATAGACTTCTGCCATCTCCGTCCGAAAACCTTTCTCCTGCAAGGCATTCATCAGAAAATCCCGCCCGCCGTGTCCGCGCACAAACAATACGCGCGCACCTTCGGGCAGACTGTTCCAAACCGTCAGGCGCAAAACCGCCTCGCTGTCGTTGCCGTCTTCAGGCGCGATGACCGTTCTGCCCAAACAGCGTTCCAATGCACGGCGGCTGCCCTGCCCTACGGAAATGTGCATCTTTATGCCGTCTGAAAGGTTAAGGTACGGGACGGCGGTTTCAACGGCGGTCGGACTGACCCAAAACACGGCATCCGCACGGGCATATTGTTCGGACAAAAGTTCCAGTCCGGCAGCATCTGCTTCGATTTCAATCGGGCTCAACACTTCCGCCTGCCATCCGGCACGACGGCAGGTTTCCACATCGTCCTTCGCCCTACCCGACGGACGGACAATCAGCATGATGGGGTTCACTGTTTCCATCGCCTTATCCGCCCCGATTACCAGGCAAAATCGTCATCGTCGAAATTCGCCTGCGCGGTTTTCGGCGTACAGTCGAACCGTGCGATTTCCTTGCCCCTACGCTCCACAAGGACACCGCTGCCTACTGCATGGGTCACGGAATCGAAGCCTGCATCTACGGTGTACATAAATTCGCCGTTTTGGAATTTCATCGTCGCCCAACGGCCTCTGCCCCAGCCTTGCCACCTGTCGGAACGCCCCAACAGATCAGCTTTGCTGTTGCGTATGGCAATTTCTTTTTTTGCCGCACTGCCGAACGAATATTCGTAAAGATTGCGGTTAATTTTTTGAACTTCTATATATTTGTTGTTGTCCGTTTTACAGGAAAACACCGTATCTGCCCACACAGTTTGGGCGGCAGCTGACAGAAGCAATACGGCAGAAAGGAACGTTTTTTTCATCGTATTTCCTTAATGGTTAAACCCCCGCCACTTGGACATCCGTCCTTCGTGGCAGCAGCATCAGATTTTATTTGAGAGGGGTGTAACCCCTTCCAAATTAGGGCAACACATAGGGCGGCACATATAGTGGATTAACAAAAACCAGTACGGCGTTGCCTCGCCTTAGCTCAAAGAGA
>NZ_JAGTUI010000016.1:0-49536 GCF_018224585.1 Neisseria sp. Marseille-Q1983 | reverse complement strand
TCTCTTTGAGCTAAGGCGAGGCAACGCCGTACTGGTTTAAAGTTAATCCACTATACCTTTCCGACAGCCGAACAAAACCCCGAATCCGTCTGCACGGTTCGGGGCATATTTCCAATACGGGCATCGCGCTCCGGAAAACCGTCAAATCCGCATCGGCATCACAATATATTTGAAATTCGGATTGTTCGGCACGGTAAACAGCGTCGAGCGGTTGGCATCGCCGAAGGCAAGCTGCATATCGTCGGAATGGATGTTGCGCAACACGTCCATCAGATAGCCGATATTGAAACCGGCTTCCAATTCCCCGCCCTGATAGGCGATTTCGATTTCCTCACGCGCTTCTTCCTGCTCGTTGTTGCTGCACACGACGCTCAACAGGCCGGGCTGCAAAAACAATCGCGCACCGCGGAATTTTTCATTGGCAAGAATGGACACACGTTCCAACGCGCCCAACAATTCCGCCCTCGACAACACGAAAATCTTGTCGTTATCCAAAGGAATCACGCGGTTGAAATCGGGGAATTTGCCATCGATGACCTTGCTGACGATGGTCGTGCCGTTGCATTGGAAACGCACCTGTTTGTCCAGCAGCTCGATTTGAATCGGATCGTCGGGGTTGTTCAACAGTTTGAACAGTTCCAGCACCGTTTTGCGCGGCAAAATCACTTCGGCGCGCGGCAAATCCGCATCAATCGCGCAGGCTGCATAGGCAAGGCGGTGTCCGTCGGTCGCCACAAGGCGCAACTGGCTGCCCTCAACCTGCATCAGCAGACCGTTGAGATAATAGCGGATGTCCTGCACCGCCATGCTGTACTGCACTTGCGACAGCATGGTTTTGAAACGCTCCTGCTCCAGCGAAAAAGTCGCGCTGATGTCCTCGCCGACATTCATCATCGGAAAATCGGCGGCAGGCAGGGTCTGCAGGGCAAAACGCGATTTGCCCGCCTTCAGCGTCAGACGGCTGTCGTCCCAATCCAGCGACACCAGCGCACCGGCAGGCAGCGCGCGCAAAATGTCCTGAAATTTCTTGGCATTGGTAGTGATGCGGAAGTCGCCCGCGCCGCCCTCGGGACCCGCAGTGTCGATTTGGATTTCCAAATCGGTTGCCAAGAGTTTGGTCTGACCGCCTTTGCCCTCAATCAGGACGTTGGACAGGATGGGCAGGGTGTGGCGGCGTTCGACGATGCCGGTAACGGCTTGCAGCGGCTTGAGCAGGCTGTCGCGCTCGGCTTGTAAAATCAACATTTTCGCTCCTTAAATCGGTTGGATTTTTTACCCTTCGGACGGCATGGGCAATATCATGCCGTCTGAAAGGCGCGTTCGGTCAGTTTTGAATCAGAATCAGCAGTTTCTCGTAATCCTGCGCCAACTCGGGGTCTTCCTCGCGCAGTTTCGCCACCGCCCTGATGCCGTGCATGACGGTCGTATGGTCGCGTCCGCCGAACGAATCACCGATAGACGGCAGGCTCAAAGTGGTCAGTTCTTTGGTCAGGCTCATGGCAACCTGACGCGGACGGGCAATGTTGCGCGTGCGTTTTTTGCCGAGTACGTCGCTGATTTTGATGCGGTAATATTTCGCCACCGCATCGATGATGATATCGGCGGTGATGACTTTGTGCTTCTCGGCAATAATGTCCTGCAAAGCGGTACGCGCCAAATCGATGTCGATGACGGGACGGTTCATAAAGCGGCTGCTCGCTCCGACACGGTTAAACGCACCTTCAAGCTCGCGCACGTTGGAACGGATCAGATTGGCAATGAACAACGCGGCTTCGTCTTCGATACTGATGCCCGCCGCTTCCGCCTTTTTCTGCAAAATAGCGATACGCATTTCCAATTCGGGCGGCTCGAGTTCCAAAGTCAGTCCCCATGAAAAACGGGATTTGAGGCGGTCGTCCATACCTTCGATTTTGGCGGGTAAAACATCGCAAGTGAGGATGAGCTGTTTTTTCTCGTTGTGGAAATGGTTGTACAGATAGAAAAATTCTTCCATCGTACGGTCTTTGCCTTTGATGAACTGGATGTCGTCGATAATCAGCAGGTCGTATTGCTTGTATTGCTGCTTGAACACGTCGTAAGTGTTGTTGCGAACCGCCTTCATAAAGCTGCGGATATAGTCATCCGAATGCATATAGCGCACTTTGGCATCGGGACGGTTTTTCAACAGTTCGTTGCCAACCGCCTGCACAAGGTGGGTTTTACCCAAACCCGTACTGCCATAGAGAAAAAACGGGTTATAACTCTGTCCCGGACTTTCCGCTATCGCCTGCGCCGCAGCCGCCGCAAGGCGGTTGCCCTTGCCTTCAACCAATGTGTCGAACGTATAGTCCGGCGACAGATTGGTCTGCTCGTAACGCGCCTCTTCCGCATCGCGCTGCGCATCCATCCGTGCTTTGGCAACTGCCGCCGATTCCGGCCGAGAAACAGGCTCGGCAGCCTGACGCGGCTCGTGCGGCAGGTTTTTCATACGTTCCGCCAAAATATCCGCCGCCGTTTTCGACGCAGCGGGTTTGACAGGCTCTTCAGACGGCAGCTCGTCCAACAGAACCTCCTGCACGGGCATTTCCTCCGACACCGCATGCAAGGACGGCTCAGCAGGTTCGACAGCACTTTCAACCGCCGCCATCTCATAACGCACGCCTTCTCCCGGTTTGAATACGAAGGCGGAACGGCCGGCAGCCAACTCTTCCCTCACCGCTTCTATTTTTCCGGCAAACTGGCTCTTGAGCATATTGCAGGCAAACTGGTTCTTGCCGTACACCACCCATACGCCACCCTCCTCACCAACCGTAAGGGGCGCAATCCATTGCGCAAACTGCCCTTGAGGCAACATATCGTGAAGACGGCGGAGGCACAGCGGCCAAAACTCTGCTAATGTCATGGATAAGCTCGAATCGGTAAAAATGAAATCGAAAACAAAGAAAATATAATATTTTCAAAAAGAAAACAAATCTGTTGAACACACATCGGTTCAAAATGCAGCGAACCGATTATACCGACTCGCCGATATTTTATCCACAACCCGTGCAAAAATTTATCCACAGAAAGGCGGCAGAAATCCGCAGGCAATCGGGCAATCCTCCTGCAAAGTTTCTATATTGATTGACAAAAGCAGCAAATTAGAGTGTAATTCACAGTTTATCTATCTACCGATTTTTAGGAAACATCATGAAACGCACTTATCAACCTTCCGTTACCAAACGCAAACGCACCCACGGCTTCCTGGTGCGCTCCAAAACACGCGGCGGCCGCGCAGTATTGGCTGCACGCCGCGCCAAAGGCCGCAAACGCCTGGCGGTATAATTTTGGACTACCGCTTCGGAAGGCAGTACCGCTTGTTAAAAACGGATGATTTTTCATCCGTTTTTGCATTCAGGAAACGCCGCAGCCGAGACCTTCTGCAAGTCTCCCGTTCAGACGGCAACGGACTAGGGCACCCCCGCCTCGGGCTGGTCGTCGGTAAAAAAACAGCCAAACGGGCCAACGAACGGAATTACATGAAACGCGTTATCCGCGACTGGTTCAGATTAAATAAAAACAAGCTGCCGCCGCAAGATTTCGTTGTCCGCGCCCATCGGAAATTCGACAGGGACACTGCGGCACAGGCACGGGAAGAACTGGCGCAGCTCATGCTGGGCGGTTCGGATTCAAACTGCAAAAAACAGGCATAAATCGGGCGATACGGCATGCGCCAGCGGGTTTACACATAAGGCATCCTCCATGAACTTTCTGTTATCCAAACTGCTGCTGATTCTGATAAGGTTCTACCAATACTGCATCAGCCCGCTGATTCCGCCCCGCTGCCGCTATACGCCGACCTGTTCGCAATATGCCGTCGAAGCAGTCAAAAAATATGGCGCATTCAAAGGCGGCCTGCTTGCGGCAAAACGCATCGCCCGATGCCACCCCCTCGGCGGACACGGACACGACCCCGTTCCCTGACCCGATATTCAAACTGCACGCTTTTCTTTTATTTCCCATCGGTTTCTATATAATGCCGTCTGAAGCTTCGGGCAGGCGGCACGACCGCCGGGTATAAAGCCTGCCGTTATTCCCCGTCTATCGGAATCCGCAACCTGCGGCATTTCCGACCATTCAGGAAACTCTTATGGATTTTAAAAGACTCACGGCGTTTTTCGCCATCGCACTGGTGATTATGATCGGATGGGAAAAGATGTTCCCCACTCCGAAACCCGCCCCCGCGCCCCAACAGGCGGCACAACAACAGGCCGTAACTGCTTCCGCCGAAGCCGCGCTCGCCCCCGCAACGCCGATTACCGTAACGACCGATACGGTCAAAGCCGTTATCGACGAAAAAAGCGGCGACCTGCGTCAAATGACCCTGCTCAAATACAAAGCAAACGGCAACGAAAACAAACCCTTCTCCCTGTTTGACGACAGCAAAGAATACACCTACGTTGCCCAATCCGAGCTTTTGGACGCACAAGGCAACAACATCCTGAAAGGCGTCAACTTTACCGCCGCACAAAAACAATACAGCCTCAACGGCGACAAAGTCGAAGTCCGCCTGAGCGCGCCCGAAACCAACGGACTGAAAATCGACAAAGTCTATACCTTTACCAAAGACAGCTACCTCGTTAACGTCCGTTTCGACATTACCAACACCAGCGGCAAGCCCGCCAACCTGAGCGCGGACTACCGCATCGTACGCGACCACAGCCAACCGGAAGGCCAAGGCTACTTCACACGCTCCTACCTCGGCCCCGTCGTGTACACTCCTGAAGACAAATTCCAAAAAGTCAGCTTCTCCGACTTGGACGACGATGCCAAATCAGGCAAAAACGAAGCCGAATACGCCCGCAAAACCCAAACCGGCTGGCTCGGCATGATTGAACACCACTTTATGTCCGCTTGGATTTTGCAGCCTAAAGGCGGACAAAGCGTTTGCGCCGCTGGCGACTGCCGTATCGACATCAAACGCCGCAACGACAACCTGTACAGCGCAAGCGTCAGCGTGCCTTTAGCCGCTATCCAAAACGGCGCAAAAGCCGAAACTGCCATCAATCTGTATGCCGGCCCGCAGACCACATCCGTCATCGCAAACATCGCCGACAACCTGCAACTGGCAAAAGACTACGGCAAAGTACACTGGTTCGCTTCCCCACTCTTCTGGCTCCTGAACCAACTGCACAACATCATCGGCAACTGGGGCTGGGCAATCGTCGTTTTGACCATCATCGTCAAAGCCGTCCTCTACCCGCTGACCAACGCGTCCTACCGCTCGATGGCAAAAATGCGCGCCGCCGCACCCAAACTGCAAGCCATAAAAGAGAAATACGGCGACGACCGTATGGCGCAACAACAAGCGATGATGCAGCTTTACAAAGACGAAAAAATCAACCCGCTGGGCGGCTGTCTGCCTATGTTGTTGCAAATCCCCGTCTTCATCGGCTTGTACTGGGCATTGTTCGCCTCCGTAGAATTGCGTCAGGCACCTTGGCTGGGCTGGATTACCGACCTTAGCCGCTCCGACCCCTACTACATCCTGCCCGTGATTATGGCGGTAACGATGTTTGCCCAAACATTCCTCAACCCGCCGCCGACCGACCCGATGCAGGCGAAAATGATGAAAATCATGCCTTTGGTTTTCTCCGTTATGTTCTTCTTCTTCCCTGCCGGTTTGGTTTTGTACTGGGTGGTCAACAACCTCTTAACCATCACCCAGCAGTGGCACATCAACCGCAGCATCGAAAAACAACGCGCCCAAGGCGAAGTTGTTTCCTAGATGCCGCAGCATGAAAAATGCCGTCTGAAACCTGTTCAGACGGCATTTTTATTGTTTACCCCCTATCGGGGCGGAAATCTTCAACCCGCATACATCACAAAAATCGTCGGGCGTTTCTTCAAGTTCGGCATTTCTTTTCTTTTTCGCCACTGCGCAACCGTCTGGCTGATGATTTCCTGTGTCGGCAAGGTCAAATCCGTAGCCACACACAAACGCGTTTCAGGATGCAGGTTTTCCACCGCATCGGCAAGCAGCGCATCATTGCGGTAAGGCGTTTCGATAAACAGCTGCGTTTCATTCTGCTGGCGCGAACGTTGCTCCAAAGCCTTCAAACTCTGAATCCGCTCGTTTTTTTCAGACGGCAGATAACCCTTAAACGCAAAACTCTGCCCGTTCGCACCCGAAGCCATCAGTGCCAGCAACAAGCTGGACGGGCCGACCAAAGGCCGTACTTCAAAACCGTGTTTATGCGCCAATGCCACCAAATTCGCGCCCGGATCGGCAACGGCCGGGCAACCCGCCTCACTGACAATGCCCATACTGCGCCCTTCTTGCAAAGGTTTCAGCAATTCCGGCAAAGTCTTCAAATCCGTGTGTTCATTCAGTGTTTGCAGATTCAGCTCGCGGATAGGCGTAGTCACGCCCAAATGTTTCAAATGCGCACGCGCCGTTTTTTCCGCTTCCACGACAAAATCCGTCAGCCCGACAACCGCCTGTTGTTCATGCGGCAACAGGCACGGCGTATCGGGCGTACCCAAAGGCGTAGGAATCAAATACAAAACAGGAGACATCATTCCCTCACTCATCGGTTAAAAATGCCGTCTGAACCCTTCAGACGGCATAAACGGGCAGTTACAAAACATCCACGCCCTCATTTTTCAAGAAATCGACCAGACGGAAAACCGGCAAACCGATCAAAGCATTCGGATCGCTGCTTTCAATCCGTTCGATCAACAATGCACCCAAATCCTCGCTCTTCAACGCACACGAGCAATAAACCGCATCAGGCTCGCGCTCCAAATAGCGGAGGATGTGCAACTCGTCCAACTTCCTCATCACGACCACAGTCTTATCGATATGCCGCTGCATCCTGCCCGTAACCGTATTCAACAGCACGACCGCGCTGTAAAACTCAATCTCCCTGCCGCTCAAATGCATCAACATCTTTTGCGCATTAGCAAGGTTCATCGGCTTGCCCCACTGCCTGCCGTCGCACCACGCCACCTGGTCCGCACCGACAATCAACGCCTCGGGGAAACGCCCGGTCAACGACCGCGCCTTACCCTCGGCAAGGCGCAATGCCGTCTGAGGGGCTGATTCCCCCAACATCGGCGTTTCGTCAAAATCGGGGGATGCCGCCTGAAAGGCAATGCCGAGCCTTTCCATCTGTTCGCGGCGGAAAACCGAACTCGTACCCAAAATCAAAGGCAGTTCCAAACCCATCCCATCCTCCTTACCGTTGAAAACACGCCCGAAGGGGCGGTAAAATCCAGCCATGCGCTGAAACACGGATACCCGCCTTCGTCGTACCGCAACATTTTTCTTAAAAATATTGACGTTAGAACATCTAAATTATATCATACCCCGTTTATGTCAGACCCTAATTTGATTGACCCGGAAATTTTTGCCGCCGAAGGGCAGAACCTGCAAGGCAGTTTTCTGCTGGAAGAATTGGACGAGCGAGTCAGTTTGCACGATTATCCCGCCGACAGGCAGACCAAAATATCGTTTACACTGACCGGCGGTCGCGACCGGCTGCAACGCCTGTTCCTCGACCTGAACGTCAAAGCCGATATGCCCCTGATCTGCCAGAGATGTATCAAACCCATGCCGTTCATGCTCGATGAAAGCAGCCGTATTGTCCTGTTTTCCGACGAAGAGTCCTTGGACGAATCCATGCTTGCCGACGAAGAACTCGAAGGCATACTGATTGAAAAAGAACTCGACGTGCGCGCATTGGTAGAAGACCAAATCCTGATGTCCCTGCCCTTTTCGCCGCGACACGAAGACTGCGGCGACAATGGGACACTGGAAGAAGTCAATCGGGACAAACCCAACCCCTTTGCTGTTTTGGCAGGTTTGAAAAGCAGTTAATTAGGACACAGTTTATTTATCTAGGAGCTTGAAATGGCCGTTCAACAAAACAAAAAATCCCCTTCCAAACGCGGTATGCACCGTTCGCACGACGCACTGACCGCGCCCGCACTGTCTGTCGACAGCACAACCGGCGAAGTACACCGCCCGCACCACATTTCCCCCAACGGTATGTACCGCGGCCGCAAAGTGGTCAAAGCCAAAGGCGAATAATCCCTATTCGACTGACTGAAAAAGCCAGGACATTGCCATGCAATTACTGGCTTTTTTTGCATTGGACGCACCATCCGTCCAAACTTTCGCCATACGTCAACACACAGGGGCAAAGCGTTCCGTATAATACCCCGTGAAAATATTCCAAAAGCCCCAACCACCAAGGAAATTCCGATGAAACAGAAAATCTGGTACACCTACGATGATATCCACCGCGTCATCAAAGCATTGGCAGAAAAAATCCGGAACTCCGGCGTCAAATACGATGCCATGATTGCCATCGGCGGCGGTGGCTTTATTCCGGCACGTATGCTGCGCTGTTTTCTGGAAATTCCGATTTATGCCGTAACCACCGCCTATTACGACAGCGACAACGAAGGACAGGTTACCGAAGAAGTCAAAAAAGTCCAATGGCTCGACCCCGTTCCCGAAGCCCTGCGGGGCAAAAACGTGCTCGTCGTCGATGAAGTGGACGACAGCCGCGTAACCATGGAGTTCTGCCTGAAAGAACTGCTCAAGGAAGACTTCGGCACTGTCGGCGTCGCCGTCCTGCACGAAAAAATCAAAGCCAAAGCAGGCAAAATCCCCGAAGGCATTCCCTATTTCAGCGGCATTACCGTAGAAGACTGGTGGATCAACTATCCGTGGGACGCACTCGACATCGACGAACACAACCGCCTTGCCGAGGCCGGCCGAGGCTGACCCTTTCAGACGGCATATTTTCCGAACCGATGCCGTCTGAAGCCCGCACGACCCCTGCCGCAGACCGAAAACCCACCGGAGAAACCCTATGATTACATTGGCCGTAGATGCCATGGGCGGCGACCAAGGACTTGCCGTTACCGTACCCGGCGCAACCGCATTCCTCCAAGCACATCCCGATGTCCGCCTGATTATGACCGGCGACGAAACGCAACTGCATCAAGCCCTGACCGCGGCAGGCGCGCCGATGGAACTTATTGACATCTGCCATACCACCCAAGTTGTCGGCATGGACGAAGCCCCGCAATCCGCCCTGAAAAACAAAAAAGACTCCTCCATGCGCGTCGCCATCAACCAGGTTAAAGAAGGCAAAGCCCAAGCCGCCGTATCCGCAGGCAACACGGGCGCGCTCATGGCAACCGCACGTTTCGTCCTCAAGACCATACCCGGCATCGAACGCCCCGCCATCGCCAAATTCCTTCCTTCCGACACCGACCACGTCACACTCGCGCTCGACCTCGGCGCAAACGTCGACTGCACGCCCGAACAGCTCGCCCAGTTCGCCATTGTCGGCAGCGAACTCTTCCACGCCCTCCATCCCCAAAAAGGGCGGCCCCGCGTCGGACTGATCAACGTCGGCACGGAAGACATCAAAGGCACGGACACCGTCAAACAAACCTACAAACTGCTGCAAAACAGCAAACTCAACTTTATCGGCAACATCGAAAGCAACGGCATCCTCTACGGCGAGGCAGACGTCGTCGTCGCCGACGGCTTTGTCGGCAACGTTATGCTCAAAACCATCGAAGGCGCAGTCAAATTTATGGGCGGCGCCATCCGCCGCGAATTCCAAAGCAACCTGTTCAACAAACTTGCCGCCGTTGCCGCCCTGCCCGCCCTCAAAGGGTTGAAAAACAAACTCGACCCGCGCAAATTCAACGGGGCCATCCTGCTCGGGCTGCGCGGTATCGTGATTAAAAGCCACGGCGGCACAGACGAAACCGGTTTCCGCTACGCACTCGAAGAAGCCTACCATGAAGCCAAGTCCGCCGGCCTTTCCAAAATCGAACAAGGCGTTGCCGAGCAACTCGCCGCACTGGAAGCCGCCCAAGCCGCCCAAAACGAAACCGCCGGCGGTCTGTAACACGCACGATGCCGTCTGAACGCCCCAGCCCCTTTCAGACGGCATCCGCCCGCACCAAACCTGCGGATGCGGACGGCGATGCGCCTGTCCGACACTTCCCAAATATCGCCTTGTAAAATAAGGAGTATTTGAAAAATGAAGACATTAGAAAAACGGATGAAAGCTCTAGACAAACGGATTATGAAGTTCGGAAAATCCCTTGAAGGCAGGCTTGATGCCCGTCTGATTGAATCCGCATTGGATTATATTCATTATTCGGAACGTTTTCTGGCTTTTGAAACCCTGTGTACTTATATCGAAGATTTCGATGTCCGGCTGACGGAACAAGAATCCCGGGAAATTTCTTTTATCAACAAGGAATTTGAGATAGAAAGCACGTCCGATTAACCAATAAAGCCAATGGGTTGATAAACATGAAAACATCGACGGTTGTTTTTGGCGGATTTTTTATGGCAGACAACGGGGAACGAATCCAAATCCCCGTTTTGGAAAATCCTGACATTAGGGAAATCAATCACTTTTTTTCCGTATCAAATTTTGAGAAAAAAACCGGCGTCCTTGTTTTCAGAATCATCCCCGAGCCGGAATTTGGCAATACCGAATTAACTATCTATTTTGAAAAAGGATATTATTTGCCAATGATTCAAACAATTTTAGAAGGCGGGGATATTGAAGTCAAAAACCTTAAAACGGAAAATTATAGTGGAAATACAATGGAAATTTGGGGAGATTCCTACCCTATTGAGCATATCTCTAAAAATATTTCTACAATTCAAAATATAATTTCTGAATTTATTATACAAAAACAAACACCGGCACCAATAATTTGATGGAAAGCCAACAATCAAAATGCCGTCTGAAGCATGTTTGGTTTTCAGACGGCATTTCCTTCGCTTAAAACAGCGTATCGGCAACCCCGCCCTGCCTGTCCACGGCAATCTGCATCTGAAAACCATCTGTATCCCAAACCACACCCCCCATCCCTGTTTCCGTCATTTGCACCCTGTCCGTATTGGGCAATCATCGGTTTTTCGCTTACAATAGCCGAATCTGAACCAACTCTCTAAAAAGGCCGTTCCCATGCAGTATGCCAAAATTTCCGGCACGGGCAGCTATCTTCCTGCCAACCGCGTCAGCAATGACGACCTTGCTCAAAAGGTAGATACCTCTGACGAGTGGATTACCGCGCGCACGGGCATCAAGTTCCGCCATATTGCAGCCGAAAACGAAAAAACCAGCGACCTTGCCGCCGAAGCGGCGCGCCGCGCGCTGGATGCCGCAGGTTTGAACGGCAATGAAATCGACCTGATTATCGTGGCAACGGCAACGCCGGATATGCAGTTTCCGTCTACTGCAACCATCGTGCAGCAAAAACTGGGGATAGACAACGGCTGCCCCGCGTTTGACGTACAGGCAGTGTGTGCGGGCTTTATGTACGCGCTGACTACGGCAAACGCCTACATCAAAAGCGGTATGGCGAAAAACGCACTGATCATCGGTGCGGAAACCTTCAGCCGCATTGTAGACTGGAACGACCGTACAACCTGCGTGCTGTTCGGCGACGGCGCGGGCGCGGTGGTTTTGAGCGCGTCCGACGAACCGGGCATCATCCACGCCAAACTCAAAGCCGACGGCAATTATCTGAACCTGCTCAACGCCCCCGGGAAAATTGCCGACGGACAAATCTGCGGCTCTCCCTACGTCAAAATGGACGGTCCCGGCGTATTCAAGTTTGCCGTCAAAATGCTGGCAAAAATCGCCGACGAAGTCATCAGCGAAGCCAGTTATACCGCCGAACAAATCGACTGGCTCGTGCCGCACCAAGCCAATAAGCGCATTATCGACTCTACCGCCAAACACTTGGGCTTGAGCATGGACAAAGTAATCTTGACCGTCCAAGACCACGGCAACACGTCCGCCGCCTCGATTCCGCTGGCTTTGGATACGGGCATCCGCAGCGGACAAATCAAACGCGGTCAAAACCTGCTGCTCGAAGGCATCGGCGGCGGTTTCGCGTGGGGCGCGGTGCTGTTGCAATATTGAACCCGATGCCGTCTGAAGCAGGCTTTCAGACGGCATTTCCCATATCATGAAGCGGCAGGCTTTCTTCAAACCGATTGCGTGTGCGGCATTTCTGTCTGCCGTTTCGCTGCTCCTCCCCGTATTGGGCGCGTGTTACGCAATATTGTCCCTCTATACGTTTGCACTTTACGGCATCGACAAACGGCGTGCCGTGCGGGGAAAACGCCGCATTCCCGAACACCGCCTGCTGCTGCCTGCCTTGTTCGGCGGTTGGACGGGCGCATACTTGGGCAGCAGGATATTCAGGCATAAAACGGCGAAAAAGCGTTTTGTTGTGCTGTTCCGTCTGACTGTTTCGGGCAATGTCCTAGCGACCTGCATCCTGATTGATTATTTCGTTCCGCCCGAACTTTTTGTAAAACTCGGGCAACATCTCTGACAATCCAACCCAACAAAGGAATACTATGTCTTTTGCCTTCTTTTTTCCCGGACAAGGTTCCCAAAGCCTCGGTATGATGAACGGCTTTGCCGGACACGCCATCGTCAAAAACACCTTTGCCGAAGCCTCCGCCATATTGGGGCAGGACTTGTGGGCGATGATTAACGGCAGCGATGCCGAAATCATCGGTCAAACCGTCAACACCCAGCCCATTATGCTCGCCGCCGGCGTTGCCGTTTACCGCGCCTATTTGGAAGCGGGCGGCAAAACGCCTGCCGCCGTTGCCGGACACAGCCTCGGCGAATATACCGCGCTTGTCGCTGCCGGCGCATTGGATTTTGCCGACGCGGTCAAACTCGTACGCCTGCGCGCCGAACTGATGCAGTCCGCCGTACCGCAAGGCGTGGGCGCAATGGCGGCGATTCTCGGCTTGGAAGATGAACAGGTAAAACAAATTTGCGCCGAATCCGCACAGGATGAAGTGGTTGAAGCCGTCAACTTCAACTCGCCCGGACAAATCGTGATTGCAGGCAACGCCGCCGCCGTCGGACGCGCTATGCTTGCCGCCAAAGAAGCCGGCGCCAAACGCGCCCTGCCGCTGCCCGTGTCCGTACCTTCCCATTGCAGCCTGATGAAACCCGCCGCCGACAAACTCGCCGAAGCCCTGAAAACCGTTGAAATCAAGCAGCCGCAAATCCGCGTCATCCACAACGCCGACGTTGCCGCCTACGATGATGCCGGCAAAATCAAAGACGCGCTCGTCCGCCAGCTTTACAGCCCCGTACGCTGGACGGAAACCGTCAACGCCCTTGTTTCAGACGGCATCACCGAATCCGCCGAATGCGGCCCGGGCAAAGTGTTGGCGGGCTTGGCAAAACGCATCAACAAGGCCGCCGCGTGCAGCGCGCTGACCGATGCCGGACAGGTTGCCGCCTTTATCGAAGCGCACTGACTTCGTTCCGCAAAAAGCAGCCTGCCCTCTTCAGGCTGCTTTTCACGTCCGAACGGCGGCAGCCCCATATTTACGCTATAATCCATCCCGACCAAACCACCGACAGCGGCTGCCGTTGCAGTTCCCGCCCCACCGATATGATAGAAAAACTGACTTTCGGACTGTTTAAAAAAGAAGACGCGCGCAGCTTTATGCGCCTGATGGCATACGTCCGCCCCTACAAAATCCGCATCATTGCCGCCCTGATTGCCATTTTCGGCGTTGCCGCCACCGAAAGCTACCTTGCCGCCTTCATCGCCCCCCTGATTAACCACGGCTTTTCCGCACCCGCCGCGCCGCCCGAGCTGTCTGCCGCCGCCGGCATCATTTCCACCCTGCAAAACTGGCGCGAACAGTTTACCTATATGGTTTGGGGGACGGAAAACAAAATCTGGACCGTCCCCCTCTTCCTCATCATCCTCGTCGTCATCCGTGGCATCTGCCGCTTTACCAGCACCTATCTGATGACTTGGGTCTCCGTGATGACCATCAGCAAAATCCGCAAAGATATGTTTGCCAAAATGCTGACCCTTTCCTCCCGCTACCATCAGGAAACGCCGTCCGGCACCGTACTGATGAATATGCTCAACCTGACCGAACAGTCGGTCAGCAACGCCAGCGACATCTTCACCGTCCTCACGCGCGACACGATGATCGTTACCGGCCTGACCATCGTCCTGCTTTACCTCAACTGGCAGCTCAGCCTCATCGTCGTCCTGATGTTCCCCCTGCTCTCCCTGCTCTCGCGCTACTACCGCGACCGTCTGAAACACGTCATTTCCGACTCGCAAAAAAGCATAGGCACGATGAACAACGTGATTGCCGAAACCCATCAGGGACACCGCGTCGTCAAGCTGTTCAACGGGCAGGCGCAGGCGGCAAACCGGTTCGACGCGGTCAACCGCACCATCGTCCGCCTCAGCAAAAAAATCACGCAGGCAACGGCGGCACATTCCCCGTTCAGCGAACTGATTGCCTCGATCGCCCTCGCCGTCGTCATCTTCATCGCCCTGTGGCAAAGCCAAAATGGCTACACCACCATCGGCGAATTTATGGCATTCATCGTCGCGATGCTGCAAATGTACGCCCCCATCAAAAGCCTTGCCAACATCAGCATCCCTATGCAGACGATGTTCCTCGCCGCCGACGGCGTATGTGCATTTCTCGACACCCCGCCCGAACAGGACAAAGGCACGCTCGCACCGCAGCGTGTCGAAGGGCGCATCAGCTTCCGCAACGTCGATGTCGAATACCGTTCAGACGGCATCAAAGCCCTCGACAACTTCAACCTCGACATCAGACAAGGCGAACGCGTCGCCTTGGTCGGACGTTCCGGCAGCGGCAAATCCACCGTCGTCAACCTGCTGCCCCGCTTTGTCGAACCGTCTGCCGGCAACATCTGCATAGATGGTATCGACATCGCCGACATCAAACTCGACTGCCTGCGCGCCCAATTCGCCCTCGTCTCCCAAGACGTATTCCTGTTTGACGACACCCTGTTTGAAAACGTCCGATACAGCCGTCCCGACGCAGGCGAAGCCGAAGTCCTATCCGCCCTCCAAGCCGCCAACCTGCAAAGCCTGATTGACAGTTCCCCGCTCGGACTGCACCAGCCCATCGGATCGAACGGCAGCAACTTATCCGGCGGACAGCGGCAACGCGTCGCCATTGCCCGCGCCATTTTGAAAGACGCGCCGATATTATTATTGGACGAAGCCACCAGCGCATTGGACAACGAATCCGAACGCCTCGTCCAACAGGCGCTCGAACGCCTGATGGAAAACCGCACCGGCATCATCGTCGCCCACCGCCTGACCACCATCGAAGGGGCCGACCGCATCATCGTAATGGACGACGGCAAAATCATCGAACAAGGCACACACGAACAACTGATGTCCCAAAACGGCTACTACACGATGTTACGCAATATCTCAAACAAAGATGCCGCCGTCCGGACGGCATAAACAAAATGCCGTCTGAAATGGTACAATCGCTCCGACCCTTTCAGACGGCATCATATCCGCCGACCCATCCGATTATCTTCAATCACCGTAAAACCCATTATGACCCAAGACAAAATCCTCATCCTCGACTTCGGTTCGCAAGTTACCCAGCTGATTGCCCGCCGCGTGCGCGAAGCCCACGTTTACTGCGAGCTGCATTCCTTCGATATGCCTTTGGACGAAATCAAAGCCTTCAACCCCAAAGGCATCATCCTTTCCGGCGGCCCTAATTCCGTTTACGAATCCGACTATCAAGCCGATACCGGCATTTTTGATTTGGGCATTCCGATTTTGGGCATCTGCTACGGAATGCAGTTTATGGCGCACCACTTGGGCGGCGAAGTGCAGCCCGGCAACCAGCGCGAATTCGGTTACGCGCAAGTCAAAACCATCGACAGCGAGCTGACACGCGGCATTCAAGACGACACGCCCAACACGCTCGACGTATGGATGAGCCACGGCGACAAAGTGTCCAAACTGCCCGACGGTTTCGCCGTCATCGGCGACACCCCGTCCTGCCCGATTGCGATGATGGAAAACGCCGAAAAACGATTCTACGGCATCCAATTCCACCCCGAAGTAACCCACACCAAACAAGGCCGCGCCCTGTTGAACCGCTTTGTCTTGGACATCTGCGGCGCGCAACCGGGCTGGACGATGCCGAACTACATCGAAGAAGCCGTTGCCAAAATCCGCGAACAGGTCGGCAGCGACGAAGTGATTTTGGGTCTGTCCGGCGGCGTGGACTCTTCCGTAGCCGCCGCGCTGATTCACCGTGCCATCGGCGACCAACTGACCTGCGTGTTCGTCGATCACGGTTTGTTGCGCCTGAACGAAGGCAAAATGGTGATGGATATGTTCGCCCGCAACTTGGGTGTGAAAGTGATACACGTCGATGCCGAAAGGCAGTTTATGGCGAAACTCGCCGGCGTAACCGACCCCGAGAAAAAACGCAAAATCATCGGCGCGGAATTTATTGAAGTATTTGATGCCGAAGAGAAAAAACTCACCAACGCCAAATGGCTGGCGCAAGGTACGATTTACCCTGACGTAATCGAATCCGCAGGCGCGAAAACCAAAAAAGCCCACGCCATCAAATCGCACCACAACGTCGGCGGCCTGCCTGAAAACATGAAGCTCAAGCTGCTTGAGCCGTTGTGCGACTTGTTTAAAGACGAAGTGCGCGAACTGGGCGTTGCTTTGGGTCTGCCGCGCGAAATGGTGTACCGCCATCCGTTCCCGGGTCCAGGTTTGGGCGTGCGCATCTTGGGCGAAGTGAAAAAAGAATACGCCGACTTGCTCCGTCAAGCAGACGACATTTTCATTCAAGAATTACGCAACACTACCGACGAAAACGGCACGCCTTGGTATGACCTGACCAGCCAAGCCTTCGCCGTATTCCTGCCCGTCAAATCCGTCGGCGTAATGGGCGACGGACGCACTTACGACTACGTCGTCGCGCTGCGTGCCGTCATCACCAGCGACTTTATGACCGCACACTGGGCAGAACTGCCATACTCACTGCTCGGCCGCGTGTCCAACCGCATCATCAACGAAGTCAAAGGCATCAACCGCGTGGTTTACGATGTGAGCGGCAAACCGCCCGCCACCATCGAGTGGGAATAAACAGCAAACAGGGCTGCACCGTCCGGCGCAGTCCTTCGATTATCGGAAAAAAGGAAAAAATATGAGCACACAAGATTTAAGCGGCAAAATCGCTTTGGTAACAGGCGCATCGCGCGGTATCGGTGCAGCGATTGCCGATACGCTGGCGGCAGCCGGTGCCAAAGTCATCGGTACGGCGACCAGTGAGAGCGGTGCGGCGGCGATTAGCGGGCGGTTGGCGCAATGGGGCGGCGAAGGTCGTGCATTGGATTCTGCCGAACCCGAAACCATCGAAAACCTGATTGCCGACATCGAAAAAACGTTCGGCAAGCTGGATATTCTGGTCAACAACGCCGGCATCACCCGCGACAACCTCCTGATGCGTATGAAAGAAGAAGAGTGGGACGACATCATGCAGGTCAACCTAAAATCCGTCTTCCGCGCCTCCAAAGCCGTCTTGCGCGGCATGATGAAACAACGTTCCGGCCGCATCATCGACATCACATCCGTCGTCGGCGTGATGGGCAATGCCGGTCAAACCAACTATGCCGCGGCAAAAGCAGGCTTGATCGGTTTTGCCAAATCTATGGCGCGCGAAGTCGGCAGCCGGGGCATTACCGTCAACTGCGTCGCCCCCGGCTTTATCGATACCGATATGACCCGCGCCCTGCCGGAAGAAACCCGCCAAACCTTTACCGCCCAAACCGCCTTGGGCAGATTCGGCGACGCGCAAGACATCGCCGATGCGGTTCTGTTCCTCGCTTCCGATCAGGCAAAATACATCACCGGTCAGACGCTGCACGTCAACGGCGGTATGCTGATGCCCTGACGGGCTGCCGTGCCGGCAATGCCGTCTGAAGCCTTCAGACGGCATTTGCATTCCCAAACAAAATGTTTCAACACACAGGGCGACACATAAAGCGTCGCCCTACGTGTTGCCCTGAATTGGAAGAGGTTACATCTCTCCCAATTTGATTATCCTCCCTAAAGGGAGGGGTTTCAACCGGTGAGGAAATTTTGATGAACACACACCACGCCCCGCCCTGCCCCTGCGGCTCAGGCACAAGCTATGCCGGCTGCTGCCGCCCGCTTCATCTGCGCCAAATCCTGCCGCCCACCGCCGAAGCCCTCATGCGTTCGCGGTACAGCGCGTATGTGCTGCATCTTATCGACTACATCATCACTACTACCGTTCCGGCGCAACAAACATTCCTCGATGCCGCCGAACTGATGCAGTGGAGCAAAGAAACCGAATGGCTGGGCTTGAATGTCATCGCACACCGCAACTTCGGCAAACAGCACGCCCAAGTCGAATTTGAAGCCTACTTCCAAGACGGCGGAAACCGAGCGGCGCATCACGAGCTGTCGGCATTCGTGAAAATAGCGGAGCAATGGTATTTCATCGATCCGACTGTTCCGCTGCCTACCATGAAACAGCCCTGCATTTGCGGTTCTGAAAAGAAATTCAAAGCCTGCTGCGGCAAATATCTGAAACCTGTCGCATAAAAATGCCGTCTGAACGTTCAGACGGCATTTTCAACGCGCAAAAAAAACCATTCATACCAAGGGTAAGTATGAATGGTCAATACATTGCGGGAAAACGTCTTACTTGCTGCACTGCCGAAAAGGGAGAAACGGCAGCGGTAATCAGCGGAAAGGATTGTACCCGAATTAATGTTAAGAAACGTTAATCGTGAAAATATATTAACAAACCTGTTGAAACCTATTGGTTTTCCCGTATCCACCCGACCCAGCGTTCAAACAGCTTCGGTTCGAGCGCGGCAACGACCGAGCGTTTGAACACGTGTTCACCACTCCAAAACCCGTCGCCTTCCAAAGTTGTCAGCCTGCCGCCCGCCTCCTCAAAAATCAACGCACCCGCAGCATAGTCCCACAGCTTCTGCCCGCCGTGGACATAAACATCGTAACGCCCGCACGCCAGATAACACCAGTCCAGCGTGCTGCTGCCCATACTGCGTATCGTCCCGAAAGGCGCGAGCGTACTCATGCGGCTGGAAAGTTTTCCGGAACGGAGATATTTGATTTCCACGCCCGCAATCGCCTCATTGAGTTTTTTATCCACGAGGCGCAGGGGCAGGCGCGTCCCGTTTAAAAACGCCCCCTGCCCGCGTTCGGCATAAAAACATTCGCCGCTGACCGGATTGTAGATTACGCCCAATTCGGCGCGCCCGTTGCGGACAAACGCCACCGACACGGCAAAATGCGGCAGCCCGTTGACAAAATTGTTCGTCCCGTCTATCGGATCGACAATCCACAGCCCCTTTTCCCCCGAATATTGTTCCCACAAAGCCGACTGTTCCTGCCGCGACATTTCCTCGCCCAACATCGGGCAATCGATCAGAAGCGGCAACGCGGCGGCAAAAGCCGTCTGCGCGGCAATGTCCGCCTCGCTCAACATCGAACCGTCTTCCTTGCGGTGAGACGGCGTATTCAAAAAACGCGGCATAATTTCGGTTTGCGCGATATGGCGCACGACTTTCTGCAAACGGTGTAACACTTCCTACTGTCCTTATATTTTGAACTTGCGGCGCGCAAACGTATAATGTCCGTTTCCATCACGCCGCTGCGACGGATTATAACCGTCCGAACCGCCAAAAACTATGCCCCGATTCCACCTGCCCGAAAACCTTTCCGTCGGACAAACCGTCGCCCTGCCCGACAACATCGTCCGCCACCTCAACGTCCTGCGCGTCCGCCCCAACGAAAACATCACTCTCTTCGACGGCAAAGGCAAGGCACATGCCGCACGGCTGTCTTTTTTGGAAAAACGCCGCGCCGAAGCCGAAATCCTACACGAAGACACAACCGACAACGAGTCCCCGCTCAACATCACACTGATACAATCCATCTCCTCCGGCGATCGCATGGATTTCACCCTGCAAAAAAGTGTCGAACTCGGCGTAACCGCCATACAGCCCGTCATCAGCGAACGCTGCATCGTCCGCCTCGATGGGGAACGCGCCGCCAAACGCCTCGCACGCTGGCAGGAAATCGTCATTTCCGCGTGCGAACAAAGCGGCAGAAACACCGTTCCCCCCGTACTGCCCATCATCGGCTATCGTGAAGCACTCGACAAAATGCCGTCTGAAAGCACCAAGCTGATTATGAGCATCAACCGCGCCCGCAAACTCGGCGACATCCACCACCCGTCCGGCGCAATCGTCTTTATGGTCGGGCCAGAAGGCGGCTGGACAGAACAGGAAGAACAACAGGCATTTGATGCCGGCTTCCAAGCCGTAACATTGGGCAAACGCATCCTGCGCACCGAAACCGCCGCCCTCGCCGCCCTCGCCGCCATGCAGACGCTTTGGGGCGATTTCGCATAAACAGAAATGCCGTCTGAAACCCGTTCAGACGGCATTTTGCAGCCGATTAAGATATAGTAGGTTCAAATAAGATTTCCCGTGTCGTCATTCCCGCGAAAGCGGGAATCTAGAAACGAAAAACTACAGGGATTTATCCGAAACAACAAACCCTCTCCGCCGTCATTCCCGCGCAGGCGGGAATCTAGAAATTTAACGTTGCGGTGATTTATCGGAAATGACTGAAACTTAACGGACTGGATTCCCGCCTGCGCGGGAATGACGAGATTTCAGGTTTCTGTTTTTGGCTTTCTGTTTTCGTGGGAATCACGAATTAGGGCTTACCCGAAAACAAGTGAAACCGAACAAACCGGATTCCCCGACATAAATTTAGGGACAGCGCACACCCGCCAAATAAGGAAAGGCCAAAACCTATTCAAACGGGACGACGTGCCGCCCGAGGTGTTTTTCCAATTTTTTCTGACGTTTCCGTTCCCTCGCCCTTTCGATTTCCCTGCCGATTTTTCCCAAAGCGCGTTTCAACAAAACCTTCGGGGAGCGGCGGTTGCGGTACGATTCCTGCCTGCCGTTTTTCAGTTGGCTGGGCAGGGTTTCGCTTTGGATGCACAAGGCGGGGGTCAGTTGGCAAACCGTCATCCCCCCTTTGTCGAGGAAACTGCTGAACAGCATCCAATCCACCGCCTTCAGGCGTTCGGACGGCAAAACGGCAAACCTGTCCAAAAAGAAACGCATCGCCTTTCGGGAAATGATATAGCCCGCCATACCAAAATGTTCGCTTTCCAACAGCGGAAAGGCGCGCCCGCCGTAGTCCGCCACGCTGGAGGGCGAGGTCAGGACGTGCATAAACATCGTTTCCAAGCGGACGATAAAGGCGGAATCCTTGTCAAAACGCTCTTGCAGCCAAGCGTCTTCGTCAAGGAATTTCTCCGCCCTTTCGCCGAGTAAGACATCATCCTCAAATACGGCAACATACGGTACGCCTTCGTCCAACGCCTGCTTCCACAATACGACGTGGCTCATAAAGCAGGCTTTTTCCACACTACTCAAATAAGGATGCGCCGACAAGCCGGGTACGAGTTCCGCCATTGCCTGTTCCAGCCTTTCAGACGGCATCAGTGCGTCGAAAAACTGAAACGGGATGCCGCGCGCGCCGAAGGTATCGGCAATGTGCGCCCTGCGTTCTGTGGCGGAAGCCAAGCTGATAACGTGGTTTTGCATAATTTATCCTGTTTTTTGTCTGTTGGATAAAGCGGCGGTTCTCAACGGTTTTTCAACAACCGGCGTAAAATGCCGAAGTATTGCCTCAAGGTAAACAGCCGCCGCATCCTGCCGTCTGCTGCAAATACGATGTCCATCTTTTCTCCTTTTATTGGAAAGGCACAATGATCTTGCCGATTAACTGTTCGCGCCTTTGCCGGCGTTTTTCCCTTTCCCTGCTGATTTTGGTCAAGGCGCGGATCAGGCGGTGTTTGAATGTGTTGGCGGGGGAATCGCGCCTTTGCTGTTTGCGGTTCAGGAGGCGGTCGTGTTCGATCAGGCTGCCCAATGCGCTGTTTTGGTCGTGAAACTTGGCATAATGCAGCTCTTGGGCGCACAAGGCGGGATTGAGCTGGCAAACCGGCATTCCTTCCCTGTCGTCAGGGTTGCCGAACATCATCCAATCGACGGGGTGCAGCCCTTCAGACGGCAGGGCGGCAAACCTGTCCAGGAAAAACCGCATCGCTTTTCGGGAAATGATATAGCCCGCCGTCCCCCAGTGTTCGCTTTCCAACAGCGGAAAGGCGCGCCCGCAGTAGTCCGCCACGCCGGAGGGCGAGGTCAGGACGTGCATAAACATCGTTTCCAAACGGACGATAAAGGCGGAATCGGGGTCAAACCGCTCTTTTAGCCAGCCGTCTTCGGCAAGGAATTTCTCCGCGCCTTCGCCGAGTAAAACGTCGTCCTCAAATACGGCGATATACGGCAGACCTTCGTCCAATGCCTGTTTCCACAATACGGCGTGGCTCATAAAGCAGGCTTTTTCCACTCCGCTCAAATAGGGGTGCGCCGACAAACCGGGTACGAGTTCCGCCATTGCCTGTTCCAGCCTTTCAGACGGCATCAGTGCGTCGAAAAACTGAAACGGGATGCCGTGCCTGCCGAAGGTATCGGCAATGTGCGCCCTGCGTTCTGCGGCGGAAGCCAGGCTGATAACGTGGTTTTGCATAATTTATCCTGTTTTTTGTCTGTTGGATAAAGCGGCGGTTCTCAACGGTTTTTAATCAGCCGGTTCAAAATGCTGAAGTATTGCCTCAAGGTAAACAGCCGCCGCATCCTGCCGTCTGCCGCGAAATCCAGCCACGCGCCGGCGGGCAGCGTATCCGTCCGTTTGAAGCATTGGTACAAAAACCGGCGGGCGCGTTCAAAATCTTCTTCCGGCAAATGTTTCTCCAGCAATTCATACGCTACTGCTTTTATTTGGCGGTATTCAAGGCTGTCGAACCGGGTTTTAAAACCCATAGACTGCAAGAAATCGTTTCTGGCGGTTTTTTGGATGCCTTGCGCGATTTCGTGTTGGCGGACGCTGTGTTTGGATGAAACCTGATTGGCGTGAAGGCGGTATTTGACCAAGGCTTCGGGATAATAAGCCAGCCTACCCAATTTGCTGACATCGTACCAAAATTGGTAATCTTCCGCCCAATCCCGCTCGGTGTTGTAACGCAAACCGCCGTCAATGACGCTGCGCCGCATAATCATCGTGTTGTTGTGTATGGGGTTGCCGAAAGGAAAAACGGCGGCAATGTCTTCGTGCTGGGTCGGCTTTTTCCAAATTTTGCCGTGTTCGTGGTGCCGCGCCAGCCGGTTGCCGTCCTTTTCTTCCGACAAAACTTCCAGCCACGCGCCCATCGCAATGATGCTGCGGTCTTTTTCCATCTCGCCCACGATTTTCTCAATCCAGTCGGGGGCGGCAATATCGTCGGCATCGGTGCGCGCAATATATTCCCCCCCCCCCCCGGCTTTACCAATTCGTCCAGCCCGATGTTTAAAGAAGGAATCAGGCCGGAATTTTGAGCTTGTGCAAGGATTTTGATGCGGCTGTCCCGCTTTTGAAAATCCTTGGCAATGGCAAGCGTACCGTCTGTCGAGCCGTCATCGACAATCAAAATCTCCAAGTTGCGCCAAGTCTGATTCACGACGGCGGCTAATGATTGGGCGAAATATTTTTCTACGTTGTAGGCGCAAATCAATACGCTGACTAAAGGCTGCAATTTATTCTCCCGATAGGCACGATGCCGTCTGAAGGCTTCAGACGGCATTTGGACTGTACAACGGTTACTCGCCCAAAAGCGCGATGTCGGCTACCGCGTTCATTTGCTCTGCCAAGCGGTTCAGCAGGTTCAGGCGGTTTTGTTTCACAGCGGCATCTTCCGCCATCACCATCACGCCGTCGAAGAAGGCATCGACTTGCGGTTTGACGGAAGCCAGTTCGGACAAGGCGGTTTGGAAATTACCATCGGCAACAGCGGCGGCGATTTTCGGCTGCAAGCCTTGCGCGGCGGCAAAGAGGGCTTTTTCTTCGTCCTGTTGCAGCAGGCTTTCATTGACTTCGCCCAACGCGGCATCGGCTTTTTTCAGCAGGTTTTGCACGCGTTTGTTGGCGGCGGCGAGCGCGGCGGCTTCGGGCAGTTGTTTGAACGCGGCGACAGCCTGCAGTTTGGCGGTCAAATCGTCCAAACGGCGCGGCTGTTTGGCGAGTACGGCGGCAACGATGTCTTGCGGATAATCGTTTTGCAGCAACACGGCAAGGCGCGCCTGCATAAAGTCGGCGGTTTCAGACGGCGTTTTTTCGTTGAGCAAACCTTTGGGAAAGCTGTCGAATGCCGTCTGAATCAGTTCGTTCACGTCCAAACCGTACTGCATCAGCATCCGCAAAATACCCAAGGCGGCGCGGCGCAGGGCGTAGGGGTCTTTGTCGCCGGTCGGAATCAGGCCGATGCCCCAAATTCCGACCAGGGTTTCCAGCTTGTCCGCCAGTGCCACGGCGGCGGCAATTTTGCTTTCGGGCAGCTTGTCGCCGGCAAAACGCGGTTGGTAGTGTTGCTCGACAGCTTCGGCGATTTCTTCGGTTTCGCCGTCCAAGCGGGCATAGTATTTGCCCATCGTACCTTGCAGTTCGGGGAACTCGCCGACCATTTCGGTTACCAAGTCGGCTTTGGCAAGACGCGCGGCGCGTTCGGCTGCGGCGGCATCCGCGCCCAAAGCCTTGGCGATGTGGGCGGCAATGCTTTGTAGGCGTTCGATGCGTTCGGCTTGCGAGCCGATTTTGTTGTGATAAACCACGTTCGCCAGCTTGGGCAGGCGGCTTTCCAAAGTCGCTTTCTGGTCTTGCTTGTAGAAGAACTCGGCATCAGACAGGCGAGCGCGCAAGACGCGTTCGTTGCCTTGGATGATGTGCGACGGATCTTCGGTTTGCAGGTTGGAGACCAACAGGAAGCGGTTCATCAGCTTGCCGTTTTGGTCGAGCAGCGGAAAGTATTTTTGGTTTTGCTGCATCGTCAGAATCAGGCATTCTTGCGGCACGGCGAGGAAGTGTTCCTCAAAACCGGCTTCCAAAACAACGGGGTATTCGACCAGCGCGGTTACTTCGTCCAGCAATGCTTCATCGGCGGCAACAGTCGCGTTCAGACGGCGTGCCTGCCCTTCCAATGCCGTCTGAATCGCAGCTTTGCGCTCGGCAAACGAAGCGACGACTTTGCCTTGTTCGCGCATTTGTTCGGCGTAGCTGTCGGCGTTTTCAATGGTGATTTCGCCGCTGGAAAGGAAGCGGTGTCCCAAGGTTTGATTGCCGCTTTGCAAACCCAAAACGCTGACGTTTACGATGTCGCCGCCGTGCAGCACAATCAGCCCGTGGACGGGACGCACGAAAGTAAACGTGCTGCTGCCCCAACGCATGACTTTCGGAATCGGCAGTTTTTTCACTGCGGCATTGATAATGTCTTCCAAAAGTTCGCCCAACGGTTTGCCGGTTTGGACGTATTCGTAAGCGTACACGTCCTGCTTGCCGTCGTGGACGATGGTCAGGTCTTCGATTTTCGCGCCCGCGCCGCGTGCGAAACCTTCCAAAGCCTTGGTCGGCACACCGTCTTTTACGGCATTCGCTACGGCAGGGCCTTTTTTCACGATTTTTTGATCTGCCTGAACAGCTTTGACGTTTTTGACTTGAACCGCCAAACGGCGAGGAGAAGCGTAGGCGGTAAATTTGGCTGCGCCGCCAACCAGTTGCGCTTTTTCCAAGCCTTCGGCAACGGAAGCGGCGAAGTGGTTGCCCAGATTATTAAGGGCTTTGGGCGGAAGTTCTTCGGTAAGGAGTTCGATTAAAAGGGTTTGGGTTGTCATATGAGACTTTCTGTTTGTCCGTAGGCCCTGCTTATAAAGCCTGCATATGCCGTACGGCCTGTATTAATGGATACGCAAAAAAGGCCGTCTGAAAACCTGTTTCAGACGACGTATCGTTATTTTTTAATCAACGGGAAGCCCAGTTTTTCGCGGCTTTCGACATATTTTTGCGCCACGGCGCGGCTCAACGCGCGGATGCGGCCGATGTAGGTGGCGCGCTCGGTAACGGAAATGGCACCGCGTGCGTCTAATAGGTTGAATGTATGCCCCGCTTTGAGGACGAGCTCGTAGGCAGGCAGGGCAAGGCTGACGTTTTCTTCGGCAAGCAGGCGTTTGGCTTGTGCTTCGTAGTCGTTGAACTGGCGCAGCAGCCAATCGGCATCGCTGTATTCGAAGTTGTAGGTGGATTGTTCGACTTCGTTTTGGTGGTACACGTCGCCGTAGCTTACGGTATTGCCGTCCGGCGTTTTTGCCCAAACGAGGTCATAGACGTTTTCTACGCCTTGCAGGTACATCGCCAAGCGTTCGATGCCGTAGGTAATTTCACCGAGTACGGGGGTGCAGTCGATGCCGCCGACTTGTTGGAAATAGGTAAACTGTGTTACTTCCATGCCGTTGAGCCAAACTTCCCAGCCCAAGCCCCATGCGCCGAGGGTGGGGTTTTCCCAATCGTCTTCGACAAAGCGGATGTCGTGCACTTTGGGGTCGATGCCCAATTCGCGCAGGGAGTCGAGATAGAGGTCTTGGATATTGGCGGGAGCGGGCTTGAGGGCGACTTGGAATTGGTAATAGTGTTGCAGGCGGTTGGGGTTGTCGCCGTAGCGACCGTCTTTGGGGCGGCGGCTGGGTTGGACGTAGGCGGCAAACCAAGGCTCGGGGCCGAGTGCGCGCAGACAGGTGGCGGGATGGGAAGTACCTGCGCCGACTTCCATGTCGAAAGGTTGGATGACGGTGCAGCCTTTGTCTGCCCAGAATGTTTGCAGTTTGAAGATGATTTGTTGAAAGGTGAGCATGACTTATTATTCGATAAAATAAAGGTTTTATTTTACTGTTTCCATTGCTGTTTGGATAGGTTTATCTCAAAGACAGACTGATTTGAAAACACGGCATACATGATATAGTGGATTAAATTTAAACCACTATATTTTCAAAACTTGGAAAAATAAAAAGCACGACCAAACGGTCGTGCTTTTCCAAACCAAACAAGTTTATTTCTTGTGCGAACGGATATAGTCCAAAGTTTTGAGCTGTGCAATCGCAGCAGCCAATGCTTTATGTGCTTCCGCCAAAGCCTTATCGTCTTTAGCTTGGGAAATGCCCGCTTCTGCGGCTTTTTTCGCCTCTTCCGCACGTGCCCGATCCATTTCTGCACTACGGACGGCAACATCCGCCAAGACAGTTACTTTATCAGGCTGTACTTCCAAAACACCGCCGGAAACAGCAACCAAAACCTCTTTATCCTCGCCCGGAACGGTCAAACGCAACGCGCCGGGACGCACCAAACTCATAATCGGCTCGTGTCGCGGATAAATACCGAGTTCGCCCTGTACAGTCGGAACAACGATAAATGTTGCCTCGCCTGAATAGATTTTCTGCTCGCTACTGACCACCTCAACTTGCATGATGCTCATGCCGACCTCCTCAGTTTAAGGTTTTCGCTTTCTCAACCGCTTCTTCGATGCTGCCGACCATATAGAATGCCTGCTCGGGCAGATGGTCGTATTCGCCGTTCAAGATGGCTTTGAAGCCGGCAATGGTATCGCGCAGGGCGACATATTTGCCCGGAGAACCTGTAAACACTTCGGCAACGTGGAACGGTTGGGACAGGAAGCGTTGGATTTTACGCGCACGCATTACGGTCAGTTTGTCTTCGTCAGACAATTCGTCCATACCCAAGATGGCGATGATGTCGCGCAATTCTTTGTATTTCTGCAGTGTGGACTGTACGCCGCGCGCCACGTCGTAGTGTTCTTGACCCAATACCATCGGATCCAATTGGCGCGAAGTGGAATCAAGCGGATCGACTGCCGGGTAAATACCCAAAGAGGCAATATCGCGGCTCAATACAACGGTTGCGTCCAAGTGGGCGAAAGTTGTTGCCGGAGACGGGTCGGTCAAGTCGTCCGCAGGTACATATACGGCTTGGATGGAAGTAATGGAACCGGTTTGGGTAGAGGTAATACGCTCCTGCAAACGACCCATTTCTTCAGCCAATGTCGGTTGGTAGCCCACTGCAGACGGCATACGACCCAACAATGCGGATACTTCGGTACCGGCCAAGGTGTAACGGTAGATGTTGTCAACGAAGAACAATACGTCGCGACCTTTGCCGTTTTCGTCTTTTTCATCACGGAAGTATTCCGCCATGGTCAGACCGGTCAATGCGACGCGCAGACGGTTGCCCGGAGGTTCGTTCATCTGACCGTAAACCATCGCCACTTTATCCAATACGTTGGAATCTTTCATCTCGTGGTAAAAGTCGTTACCTTCGCGGGTACGCTCGCCCACGCCGGCAAATACGGACAGACCGCTGTGCGCTTTGGCGATGTTGTTGATCAATTCCATCATGTTCACGGTTTTACCCACACCGGCACCACCGAACAAACCTACTTTACCACCCTTAGCAAACGGACACAGCAAGTCAATCACTTTAATGCCCGTTTCGAGCAATTCGGTTGTGGAAGACAGCTCGTCAAACTTAGGAGCGGCTTGGTGGATGGCACGGCTCTTGTCGGTATCGATCGGACCTGCTTCGTCAACAGGCGTTCCCAATACATCGACAATGCGTCCCAACGTACCTTTACCTACCGGCACAGTAATGGGCGCACCGGTATTGCTCACAGTCATGCCGCGTTTCAAACCGTCCGAGCTGCCCATCGCAATGGTACGGACTACGCCGTCGCCCAAAAGCTGTTGGACTTCCAAAGTCAGACCGTTTTCGTCTAATTTCAAAGCGTCGTAAACGCGCGGAATCATGTCGCGTGGAAATTCCACGTCAACAACCGCACCGATAATTTGTACGATTTTGCCTTGGCTCATTATCGTATCCTAATTTCCGTACAGGATTCAGACGGCATCAGACAGCCGCCGCACCTGCTACAATTTCTGACAATTCCGTGGTAATCGCAGCTTGACGCGATTTGTTATATACCAAACGCAACTCTTTGATGGCATTGCCTGCATTGTCTGTTGCAGCTTTCATGGCAACCATGCGGGCTGCCTGTTCGGATGCCATATTGTCGCTCAACGCCTGATAAACCACAGACTCTAAATAGCGGCGAACCAGATATTCCAACACTGCAAGTGCAGTCGGTTCGTAGCGGTATTCCCAGCTGAACGGTGATTTGGGAGCTGAATCGCCAATCACGTTCTCACCGATAGGCAGCAATACTTCCATTCTCGGTTCCTGACGCATGGTATTGACAAAACCCGAATACACCAGATGGATTCTGTCAATTTCATGTTTCTCATACCGTTGGAAGAGTTCTGTCAAAGGTCCGAGCAGCATTTCCATTTTTGGGGTATCGCCCAAATTTACGGCACTGGCAACCACATTCAGACCAATGCTCTGACACGCCATCAGACCTTTACTGCCAAGGCATACGATTTCCTCTTCAATACCTTGATTCTGATACTCTTGAACTTGTGCCAAAAACTTTTTCAGCACGTTGGCGTTCAAACCGCCACACAAACCCTTATCAGACGTAATCAAAATAAAACCGACACGTCTGATCTCCCGATGAGATTCCAATAACGGAATACCATGATCGGTATTGGTTTGCGCAAGATGGCTCATCACCATACGCACTTTTTCGGCATACGGACGCGCCAAACGCATCCGTTCCTGAGTCTTCCGCATTTTAGAGGTTGACACCATCTGCATCGCTTTAGTGATCTTTTGGGTATTCTGAACACTGCGGATTTTGGTGAGAATCTCTTTTCCTACTGCCATTTCAGACTCCTTTCACTTCAAGCCTTATGCCTGATAGGCGTAAGAAGATTTGAAGGATTTCATGGCTGCTTCAAGCGTTTTCTCGCTCTCGTCAGACATTGCACCTGAAGCATTGACGGCTTCCAAAACTTCCGGATGTTGGGTACGGACAAAGCTCAAAAATTCAGATTCAAAAGCCAGGGCTTTGGCAACCGGAACATCAGAATACGAACCGTTGTTGATTGCCCAAAGGGTCAAAGCCATTTCAGCCGTATTCAGCGTACTGAACTGTTTCTGTTTCATCAGTTCGGTTACGACTTCGCCATGCTCCAATTGTTTGCGCGTCGCTTCATCCAAATCGGATGCAAATTGCGAGAAAGCCGCCAATTCACGATATTGCGCCAATGCCAAACGGATACCGCCACCCAGCTTTTTAATCACTTTGGTTTGTGCAGCACCGCCTACGCGGGATACGGAAATACCGGCATTGATTGCAGGACGGATACCGGCGTTGAAGAGGTCGGTTTCCAAGAAAATCTGACCGTCGGTAATCGAAATGACGTTAGTCGGAACGAAAGCAGATACGTCGCCCGCTTGGGTTTCGATAATCGGCAACGCGGTCAGAGAACCGGTTTTGCCTTTTACTTCGCCGTTGGTCAATTTCTCCACTTCGTGTTCATTGACACGTGCCGCACGTTCCAACAGACGGGAGTGCAGGTAGAACACATCGCCGGGATAGGCTTCGCGGCCGGGCGGACGGCGCAAAAGCAGGGAAATTTGACGGTAAGCCACAGCCTGTTTGGACAAATCGTCATAAACAATCAAGGCATCTTCGCCACGGTCGCGGAAGAATTCACCCATCGTACAACCTGAATAAGGTGCGATATATTGCAATGCCGCCGCTTCAGATGCAGTTGCAGCAACCACAATCGTGTGTTCCATCGCGCCATGCTCTTCCAATTTGCGTACCACGTTGGCAATAGAAGATGCTTTTTGACCGATAGCGACATAGATACAGATAACACCCGTACCTTTTTGGTTGACGATGGCATCCAATGCCACAGCCGTTTTACCTGTCTGACGGTCGCCAATAATCAACTCACGTTGACCACGACCAACCGGAACCATAGAGTCAATGGCTTTCAGACCGGTTTGCATTGGTTGGTCAACCGATTTACGCGCAATCACGCCCGGTGCAATTTTCTCGATTGGAGCAGTCAATGTTGTGTTGATTGGACCTTTACCATCGATAGGACGACCCAATGCATCAACCACGCGGCCAACCAGTTCGCGACCGATCGGCACTTCCAAAATACGGCCGGTACAGGTAACTGTATCGCCTTCTTTAATGTGTTCGTACTCACCCAACACTACGGCACCGACGGAGTCGCGCTCCAAGTTCATGGCCAGACCGAAAGTGTTACCGGGGAATTCGAGCATCTCACCTTGCATCGCGTCTGACAAGCCATGAATGCGCACAATGCCGTCTGTAACAGAAACGACAGTACCACGGGTACGCACTTCTGCATTGACGGACAGATTTTCGATTTTGGCTTTAATCAAATCGCTAATTTCAGCAGGATTAAGCTGCATGAAAACTCTCCTAATTTGTCATAGTCGCATACAAAGCATTCAGTTTGCCTTGTACGGACAAATCCAAGACCTGATCACCCACCTCTACTTTGATGCCGCCAATTAATTCAGGGGCAACTTTAGCCACCACATCCAATTTGCTGTTGAAGCGTTTTATCAGGATATCGGTAACATCGGCCAGCTGCTGAGAACTGAGTTCATACGCGCTGTAAATTACTGCCGATTTCGTATTGTTGTGTATCAAGGTCAAATCTTGATATTGGGCATAAATTTCCGGCAATACCAGCAAACGCTTTTGCTCGGCCAAAACGGTAATAAAATTTGCCAATTCGACATTTTTGATACCGACAAGACCTTTGAGCGTTTCTGCCTTTTCAGAAGATCCCGTTTCCGGCTGCTCGATGAAAGCGATGACTTTCTCATCTTGAACAACCGCTGTGAGTTCTTTCAGTTCGCCCAACCAAGACTCGATTTGGTTTTTTTCCTGAGCCAGACTAAACAATGCTTTCGCATAAGGTCTGGCAATCGTTGCGAACTCTGCCATAAGATTACAGCTCCTGTTTTAAGGCACTGAGCAAATCTGCATGTTTGGAAGCATCGACTTCTTTACGCAGGATAGATTCCGCACCTTTAACAGCCAATGAAGCAACCTGTTCGCGCAACACTTCGCGTGCACGGTTAACTTCTTGCTCTACATCAGCTTTTGCTTGGGCTGCAATGCGTGCTGCTTCATGAGAAGCTTGCTCTTTGGCTTCTTCTACAATTTTTGCAGCACGTTTTTCGGCGTTGGCAACCATTTCGGTTACCTGATGACGCCCTTCGACCATAAGTTCTGCAACTTTTTTCTCTGCCTGCTCAAAATCGCTCTTACCGCGCTCGGCAGCAGCCAAGCCCTCGGCGATTTTTGCGGCACGCTCATCCAATGCTTTGGCAATCGGTGGCCATACGAATTTCATCGTAAACCAAACCAAGCCAAAGAAAACTAGGATTTGCGCAAATAAGGTTGCATTAATATTCACGTTACTTAACCTTCGTATCTGGGTTAATCAAACAGACGGTAAGCCTGTATCTGAACGGATTTCTCCGTCTTGATTACGCAGCACCAAACGGGTTAACGAAGGCGAACAACAGGGCAATAGCCACACCGATCAAGAAGGCCGCGTCAATCAGACCAGCGATCAAGAACAGTTTGGTTTGCAGAGGACCAATCAGCTCAGGTTGACGAGCAGAAGATTCCAAATATTTAGAACCGACCATTGCGATACCGATAGAGGCACCCAGTGCGCCCAATGCAACGATCAAACCACATGCGATAGCAATCAAACCCATTTTAAACTCCTTAAAGAAACAAAGGTTAAACTACAAAAAACAAACTACTTAAGAAAATCAGTGCGCATCATGTGCCTGTCCGATATAGACAAACGCCAACGCCATGAAAATAAACGCCTGCAGGGTAATCACCAAAATATGGAAAATCGCCCATGCCAAACCGGCAATAATGTGGAAGACAAACAGAATCGGATCCATTACTTCGATGCTGCCGGAAGCCGCCCAAGCACCGCCAAGCAAGGCTATCAGCAAGAATACCAATTCGCCCGCATACATATTGCCGAACAGCCGCATACCGTGGGATACGGTTTTAGAAAGAAACTCGACCAAATTCAACAGAAAGTTCGCAGGTGCGAGTTTTGCACCGAACGGCGCGCTGAACAACTCGTGAAACCATCCGCCCAATCCTTTGATTTTGATGTTGTAATAAATACAAATCAGCAACACGCCGACAGCGAGTGCCAAAGTGGTGTTCAAATCGGCAGTCGGCACGACGCGCAGCAGGGCGTGATGGTTGCCGGTAATGCCCTGCCATACCATCGGCAGCAAATCGACCGGCAGCATATCCATCGCGTTCATCAGGAAAATCCAGACAAACAGCGTCAGACCCAACGGCGCGACGGCTTTTCTAGACTTTTCATTGTGAATGATGCTCTTACACATATCGTCCACAAACTCGAACAAGATTTCCACGGCGGCCTGAAAACGTCCGGGAACGCCTGCCGTCGCTTTTTTTGCACCGCGCCACAACAGAAAGCTGCCGATTACGCCCAACAGGACGGCAAAAAAGACGGCATCAAGGTTAATAAACGAAAAATCAGCAATGTTTTTCAGTCCCTGACCCTGAGTAACATCCGACAAACTGGTCAAGCTCTGCAAGTGGTGCTTGATGTAGTCGGCAGCGGTAATGGTTTCACCTGCCATAATCTTTCACTCTCAACAATACTAAAAAAACCAAATGGCTGACACCGAGCAGCCCCATTAGAAACGGGGCGAACACCAGCGATTGATGCCATATTGCAAATACGGCAAGCATAGACAACAGCGACAGCACTACTTTTAAAATCTCTCCGAAGACGAACATCCTGCTTTGCAGGAAAGGGTTTCCCCTGAAAAGTTTTAAAAGTAAAACTGCAACAAACGTGGGAAGCAGGTAGGACAAACCGCCCCCGACCGCCGAAAGGAATCCGGCAAAACCCCATACGGCAAAGGCAACTGCGGCGCATATGGACAATACGGCGGATTGTAGGATGATAATCTGCTTCATAAAGGGAATGTTTCCGCCTCGGATTTGAGGCGCGGCTAATATAATTTAGAAGCCTTATTACGTCAAGCGACAGTTAATCTTTGTGAAACAACGTATCCCAATCCGCCGCACCCGCCGCCTGAATAACGGCGGCAGGTGTCATTCTAACACACATTACATATAATTACAGATTATTGGAAAGTTTGTCCGAATTTCTTTACGTTTTATGTTTCAGACGGCATATCCTGCAAAATTAAGGCAGGTAATCTATTCCCAACTGCTTCAAGATGTGGTCGAAGGTTTCGGGCGTGTCGAAATGCAGGATGATTCTGCCTTTTTTATGGTTGGCGGTTTTGATTTCGGCGTTAACACCCAGTTTTTCAGTCAGCAAATCATTCAGGCGGCCGATGTCGGCGGCGGCAGTTTTTTTGGGCTCGGGGCGTTTGTTTTGAAGGGCGGCCTGGCTGCGGCGTTCGACTTCGCGCACCGACCAGCCGTTTTTGACGGCCTTTTGCGCCAACTCGAGCTGTTCGACGACGGGCAGGGTCAGCAGTGCGCGGGCGTGCCCCATTTCGAGGCGGCGTTGGTAAAGCATTTCCTGCACGGGTTCGGGCAGGCTTAAAAGGCGCAGGCTGTTGGAAATCGCGCTTCGGCTTTTGCCGACGGCTTGGGCGATGGTTTCGTGGGTCAGCCCGAACTCGTCGGCAAGGCGTTTCAAGCCTTGTGCTTCTTCGATGGGGTTGAGGTTTTCGCGCTGGAGGTTTTCGATCAAACCCATTGCCAATGCGGTTTCGTCGCTGATGGTTTTGATAACGGCGGGGATTTCGGTCAGGCCGGCAATCTGTGCGGCGCGCCAACGGCGTTCGCCTGCAATCAGTTCGTATCGGGACAGTCCGTGTTCGCGCACGATGACGGGCTGTATCACGCCTTGCGCCTTAATCGAATCTGCCAGTTCCTGCAAGGCTTCGTCATCGATTTGAACACGCGCCTGATAGCGGCCGGGCCGGATATCTTTAACCGCAACCGTGGTCAATCGGTCGCCGCTGCTGTTGTCCGCGCCGTTGGCGAGCAGCGAATCCAAGCCGCGCCCCAATCCGCCTTTTACTTTTGCCATACCGCCCTCCCGTGCCTATTCAGATAGGATGTTAAATCGGGTATTTTATCGGATATTGGGTGTTGCCGACAATTTGTATCCGTGTTTATCGGATTTCTGTTTTTTCACTATAATAGCCGGTTTGCCGTTGCAGGCGGTTTTATGGGAAAGGCGGATGATGGTACGGCGTTTGATAATCGGCATCAGCGGGGCGAGCGGTTTCCAATACGGCGTGAAGGCTTTGGAACTTTTGCGCGCGCAAGATGTCGAAACGCACCTTGTGGTATCGAAAGGCGCGGAGATGGCGCGCTCTTCGGAAACGGCTTATGCGAGAGACGAAGTGTATGCCTTGGCGGACTTCGTGCATCCGATCGGCAATATCGGGGCGTGCATTGCCAGCGGTACGTTTAAAACGGACGGGATGCTGGTCGCCCCCTGTTCGATGCGGACGCTTGCCTCGGTCGCGCACGGCTTCGGCGACAACCTCTTGACGCGTGCGGCGGATGTGGTTTTGAAGGAAAGGCGGCGGCTGGTGCTGATGGTGCGCGAAACGCCGCTGAACCTTGCCCATTTGGACAATATGAAGCGGGTAACGGAAATGGGCGGCGTGGTGTTTCCCCCTGTTCCTGCGATGTACCGCAAGCCGCAAACCGCAGACGATATTGTTACACACAGTGTCGCACACGCGCTGTCGCTGTTCGGAATCGATACGCCGGATTCGGCGGAATGGCAGGGGATGGCGGATTAAAGGACAAAAATGCCGTCTGAACACGGAATGCGGTTCAGACGGCATCATTTTATACGACTGCCTTATTTGGCTGCGCCTTCATTCCATGCGGCAGGGTATTTGTAGCCCTCGAAGCGTTTGTGCGCGTAGGCTTTGAACGCGTCGGAGTTATAGGCCTCGGTTACGTCTTTGAGCCATTGGCTGTCTTTGTCGGCGGTTTTGACGGCAGACCAGTTGACATAGGCAAAGCTCGGTTCTTGGAACAAGGCTTCGGTCAGCTTCATGCCGCTGCTTATGGCGTAGTTGCCGTTGACGACGGCAAAATCCACGTCGGCACGGCTGCGCGGCAGTTGCGCGGCTTCAAGCTCGACGATTTTGATGTTTTTCAGGTTTTCGGCGATGTCCGCTTTGGATGCGGTCAGCGGATTGATGCCGTCTTTGAGTTTGATCCAACCCAGTTCGTTCAGCATCACCAAGGCGCGTGCGAAGTTGGACGGGTCGTTGGGCGCGGATACGGTGCTGCCGTCTTTGACTTCTTCCAGCGATTTCAGCTTGCCCGGATACAGTCCCAAAGGCGCGGTCGGCACTTGGAAGGCTTCGGTGATGTCCAGATTATGTTCTTTTTTGAAATCGTCAAGATAGGGTTTGTGTTGGAAGATGTTGATGTCCAACTCGCCCTCCGCCAATGCCAGATTCGGGCGCACATAGTCGGTAAACTCGACCAATTTGACGGTGTAGCCTTTTTTCTCCAGCTCGGGTTGGATTTGTTCTTTGACCATATCGCCGAAGTCGCCGACAGTCGTGCCGAAGACGATTTCTTTTTTCGCCGCGCCGTTGTCGGCGGCGGCAGAAGCGGATGCGGCGGGCGCGCTGTCCTGTTGGCCGCCGCAGGCGGCGAGGATGAGCGCGAGTGCGGCGGCGGAAAGGGTTTTGAAGAAGGTTTTCATATTTTCTCCTGATGTTGTGGCGGTTTCAAACAAAAATGACGGGCAGGAAACCCTGCCGTCCGGATTCGGCGTTCAGACGGCATTTGCCGCGAACAGGGGGATTTTATAGCATTTTTCGGATAGCGGTGGGGGTTTTGGCGTTCGGACGGCATCGAACCGCAGCCGAACCGATGCCGTGGCGGGTTTTTCGCCCGCCTTTTTCAGACGGCATTTTTGTAGAGGCGGAAGAGGAAGGCGGTGCGTTCGCTGTCGCTGTTGCCGCCTGTGTAGCCGTAGGCCTCGTCCACGGCATCGTCGAGGGCGTTGTGGGCGGCGGCGAGGGCGGGGGGCATGGTGTCGGGGTTGTAGAGGGTGGCGGGTGTGGGCATGGGGCGGCGTTCTTTTTCTGGCAGGGTCCGGTTGAGGCGGCGGATGCGTTCGGTTTCGGCGGCGCGTGCGTCGAGGACGGCTTGGGCTGCGGTTTCGATGGCGGCGCGGCAGGGGTTTTCGGGGAAGGGGAAGTTGTTGTACACGATACTTGCCGAGTATTGGTAACGGCTTTCCAATCTGCCTGCGACGGTGCGCATGAAGGCGTTGTGCATGGTGGAGCTTAGGATGCCGAAGTGGCAGAGGGTGGCGTTGGGGATAATCAATGCGCTTCCGTTGGCAATGGTTTCAGGTTCGATGTAACCGATGGGAAGAAAACGGCGGTTTTCAGACGACACTTTGGGCAACAGCAGATAACGGCTGTCAGGTTGGCGGATTTCGCCGAACAAGTGCGGTGTTTCAGCCAGTTTTACAGTGGCTGCGCGCGAACTGGACAGGCGGTAGGCTTTGACTTGCCCTACCCGTTCCGAAGCAAATTTGCTTTGGGACAGGCGTTCTTGATCGACGTTTTCCAACCACAGGCAATAACGTTTTTCATTGTTCAGAAATTCGCTGCCGCCCATATAGGGGCGGATCAGTTCGCTATTTTCGGGGTCTTCGTTTAATGCCGTCTGAAACGCTTCTTGAGACAGAATCAGCAAGCCGTTGTCAATCGGCATGCTTCCGTAATTCATTGTCGGAACATCTGTTGATACGGGGCGGCTTCTTTTGGCGGGCAGGATATTGTCTGCTTCAAGCAGATAAGGATTGATTTTGCGGACTTGGTGTTCTTTGCCGTCGCCGCCGATGTCTTGGCTGTAATCCCAAAGGCTGAGGCGTTCGCCTTTTTGGATTTCGTCGCGGTCGAAGCCGATGATGACGCAGTGGACGGCAGCGGTGCCTTTGCCTTCGTTGTTCCATTTGAAGGTGCGGTGGGCGAAGCGGATGCGGATGCCGTCTGAAAGCAGGGGCTTCCAGAGGGCGGGGACTTGTTCGCCTTGGGTGATGGAGTTGGTGGAAACGAAGGCGGTGCGGATTTTGGGGTTGTGTTTCATCAATTCGTTTGCTTTGAAATACCAAGCTGTAACGTAATCGAGAATCCCCGAACCTTTGAGATGTCCTACCACTTTTTCCATATCTTTTTTCTGTTCGGCATTTTGTTCTTTTTTGCCTAAAAACGGTGGGTTGCCGACGATATAGTCGAGGTTTTGGGGGGATATGGCGTCTGCCCAGTCGGTTTGGAGGGCGTTGGCGCAGCGGATGTCGGCTTTGTGGGCGAGGGGGATGCGTTTGTAGCCGTCTTGGTAGAGGCGGTTCATCTGGTGGTCGGTGAGCCACATGGCAACGGTGGCGATTTCGACGGCGGCGGGGTCGATTTCGATGCCGTGGAATTGGTGGACGTCGCATTGGGACTGCATTTGCTGTGCGCCGGGAATGCGGGCGAGTTGGCGGATTGCCTGCATTTCAAGCAGGCGGATTTCGCGGTAGGCGACGATGAGGAAGTTGCCGCAGCCGCAGGCGGGGTCGAGGATTTGGAGGGTTTGCAGGCGGGTGATGTAGCGGGCGAGTTTTTTGGGGTCGCCGGCGGCCTGCTCAAGCTCGGCTTTGAGGCGGTCGAGAAAGAGGGGGGCGATGGCGCGTTTAATGTTTTTTTCACTGGTGTAGTGTGCGCCGAGTTCGCGGCGGCGGACGGATTTTTTGCCGCCGCCGGGTGCGTCGGCGTTTTCCATAATGTTTTGGAAGAGTGTGCCGAAGATGTCGGGTGAAATGAGGCTCCAGTCGATTTCGCAGCATTCGAGGAGGGTGCGGCGCATAGAGGCGTTGAAGACGAATTCGTCTATGCCGTCTGAAAAAAGTTTGCCGTTGATGTAGGGGAATTTGAGGCGGAAGCCGCTGTATTGGTCAAGCAGGGCGCGGGGGGTGGTGCGGCGTTTGTCTTCGGGGGTGTCGAGCCATTTGTAGAGGGCGTTGAGGCGGCTGCCGAGGTCTGCGCCGTCGGCGAGGCTTTCTTCGACAAGTTGCTCGAAGGCTTTGTTTTGGGCGAAGAGTCCGGTATCGTCGGCAAAGAGGCAGAAGAGGATGCGGACGAGCATGGTTTGGAGTTCTGCGCCTTGGTAGCCTTGTTTGTGGAATTCTTGGTGCAGGGCGGCGAGTTTGGCGGCGGCGGCTATAGTCAGGGCTTCGTTGCGCTCGGCAATGGCGGCTTCGTAGCCTGCGATGAAGGCGAAGTCTTGGACGTGGGCGCGGAAGCCGGTGAGTTTGATTTTGAGGGTTTTGTCGAGGACGATGCCGGTAAAGCCTTGGTTCAGCTCGTAAAGGTGGAGGTTTTTGAAGTCGGAGACGAGGATGTGGCGGGGCTTGTCTTCGATGCGCTCTATGAGTTGGACGTATTCCAGGGCTTGGATGAAGGCGGCTTCGAGGTCTTCGCCGGCGGATTTCATTTCTATCATCAGCAGGCCGGGGAAGAAGCCGTCGATGCGGTTGATGCCTTTGAGGTCGGCTTTGCGGACGCGGTGTTCGTATTGGACGGCGAAGTGTGCGTCGAGGCCGTACACTTTGCATAAGGCGGCGATGAATTTTTGGGCGTGCCCCATTTCGTAATGCAGGGGTTCGCAGTCGCGGATGAATTGTTCGGCGTTGTGTTGGAGGGTTTGGAGGTCTGGGGTCATGATGCGTGCCTGTTGGGAAAATGCCGTCTGAAGTGTGCTTTCAGACGGCATTCGGGTTTAACGTTTGTCGAGTTTCCGCGCCAACGCGTTGCCGGTGCTTTGAATCAGGATGACCAGCAGCACGAGGAGGGCGACGATGAAGACGATGACTTCGGTTTGGTAGCGGTAGTAGCCGTAGCGGATGGCGAGGTCGCCCAAGCCGCCGCCGCCTATCATTCCTGCCGCCGCGCTGTATGACAAAAGTCCGATGGCAAGCACGGTGATGCTGGAAACCATACCCGCGCGCGCTTCATTTAAGAGGACTTTGCGGACGATGGCAACCGGCGGCGCACCCATCGCGGCGGCGGCTTCAATCACGCCTTTGGGGACTTCGCGCAGGTTTTGTTCCACCAAACGGGCAAAATAAAACAATCCCGACACGCTCAACACCAGCGAGGCGGCAACCGGGCCGATGGTGCTGCCGACGATGACGCGTGTGGCGGGTATCATCGCAATCATCAGGATGACGAAGGGGAAGGCGCGCATGAGGTTGACTAAGTTGTCGAGCAGGAAATTTACCGGCTTGCTGTAATGCAACTGGCGGCTGGAGGTTACGAAGAGCAGCACGCCCAGCAGCGTGCCGAAGATGACGGCGAATGTGGTGGACAGCCCGACCATCACAAAGGTTTCGCCCAAGGCGCGGACGATTTCGCCTTTCATACCGATGATGTTGGAAACGGCTTGTTGGAATGTTAAGTCTGCCATATCAGTCCTCCCGAATCAGTTCGCGCCCGATGTCGGATCGGGCGTGGATTTGGTTGCCGCGTACTTCGACGATTTCGACGACTTTGCCTTTATCCAAGAGGGCGGCGCGGTCGCACAGTCGTCTGATGACGCTCATTTCGTGGGTTACGATGACGATGGTTACGTTGAAGCGTTTGTTGATGTCTTCCAAACATTCCAAGACGCTGCGCGTGGTGGCGGGGTCGAGGGCGGAAGTGGGTTCGTCGGCGAGGATGACTTGCGGCTTGGATGCGAGCGCGCGGGCGATGCCGACGCGCTGTTTTTGTCCGCCGGAAAGCTGGGCGGGATAGTGGCCGGTGCGTTCGGTCAGTCCGACGATTTCAAGGCATTCTTTGACGCGCGCTTTGATTTTTTCAGACGGCCATCCGGCGATTTCCAAAGGAAAGGCGACATTGCCGGCGACGGTGCGGTTGCTCAAAAGATTGAACTGTTGAAATACCATGCCGATATTCTGCCGCGCCTGACGCAATGCGGCGGCATCAAGCGCGGTCAGCTCTTGTCCGCAGACGTTGACCTTGCCCGTGTCGGGACGTTCCAACAGGTTAATCAGCCGCAACAGGGTGGATTTGCCCGCGCCGGAATAGCCCATCAGCCCGAAGATTTCGCCGTCGCGGATTTCGAGGCTGGTCGGCTCGACGGCGGCAAAACGGGTCTTGTCGCGCGTTTGGTAATGCTTGGAAACCTTGTCCAAAATAATCATTGTCTTTCCCATAAAACAAAGCCCGATGTCGGACACAACGGGCGCGGAAGATAAAGCTGGAATTGTCGGAACGCTTTAGCTGTTATGCCCGCAAGCTGTGTCAAATCGGCAGGTTAATTTTCGTAGGATATTATCGGGAAAGCGTTTTTTTGTCAATAAGGCAGGAAGCGGGCAACCATTTCGGACAATATAGTGGATTAACAAAACCCAGTACGGCGTTGCCTCGCCTTGCCGTACTATTTGTACTGTCTGCGGCTTCGTCGCCTTGTCCTGATTTTTGTTAATCCACTATACCGTCTGAAACGGGCAAAGGCAGCGGTTTTCACCAAAACGGCAAATGATTGAAAAATATAAATTATGTCGGAAACATTCCAAAGGCGGTGCAGTTTCGGCATATAATTCGGGCAAACGCCTGTTCAGACGGCATTTTGTCTTTTCCAACCCTGACCGTTCAGGGTTCCGATTCTTAAGGAAATCCGATGTACCTACCCTCTATGAAGCATTCCCTGCCGCTGCTGGCGGCCCTGGTGCTTGCCGCGTGTTCTTCGACACACGCGCCCGGCGGCAAGACCCCGGCAGGCAATATAGAAACTGCCGGTCTTTCGGCAAGCGTTCCCACCCGCCCTGCCGAACCCGAAGGAAAAACGCTGGCAGATTACGGCGGCTACCCGTCCGCACTGGATGCAGTGAAACAAAAAAACGATGCCGCCGTCGCCGCCTATTTGGAAAACGCCGGCGACAGCGCGATGGCAGAAAATGTCCGCAACGAGTGGCTGAAGTCTTTGGGCGCGCGCAGACAGTGGACGCTGTTTGCACGGGAATACGCCAAACTCGAACCTGAAGGGCGCGCCCAAGAAGTCGAATGCTACGCCGATTCGAGCCGCAACGACTATACGCGTGCCGCCGAACTGGTTAAAAATACGGGCAAACTGCCTTCGGGCTGCACCAAACTGTTGGAACAGGCAGCCGCATCCGGCTTGTTGGACGGCAACAATGCCTGGAGGCGCGTTCGCGGACTGTTGGCCGGCCGCCAAACCACAGACGCACGCAACCTTGCCGCCGCATTGGGCAGCCCATTTGACGGCGGCACACAAGGTTCGCGCGAATATGCCCTGTTGAACGTCATCGGCAAAGAAGCACGCAAATCGCCGAATGCCGCCGCCCTGCTGTCCGAAATGGAAAACGGTTTAAGCCCCGAACAACGCAGTTTCGCGTGGGGCGTATTGGGGCATTATCAGTCGCAAAACCTCAATGTGCCTGCCGCCTTGGACTATTACGGCAAAGTTTCCGACCGCCGCCAACTGACCGATGACCAAATCGAGTGGTACGCCCGCGCCGCCTTGCGCGCCCGACGTTGGGACGAGCTGGCTTCCGTTATCTCGCATATGCCCGAAAAACTGCAAAAAAGCCCGACCTGGCTCTACTGGCTGGCACGCAGTCGCGCCGCAACGGGCAACACGCAAGAGGCGGAAAAACTTTACAAACAGGCGGCAGCGACGGGCAGGAATTTTTATGCCGTACTGGCAGGGGAAGAGTTGGGGCGCAAAATCGATACGCGCAACAATGTTCCCGATGCCGGTAAAAACAGCGTCCTCCGTATGGCGGAAGACGGCGCAGTCAAACGCGCACTGGTATTGTTCCAAAACAGCCGAACCGCCGGCGATGCAAAAATGCGCCGTCAGGCTCAGGCGGAATGGCGTTTTGCCACGCGCGGCTTCGATGAAGACAAGCTGCTGACCGCCGCGCAAACCGCGTTCGACCACGGTTTTTACGATATGGCGGTCAACAGCGCGGAACGCACCGACCGCAAACTCAACTACACCTTGCGCTACATTTCGCCGTTTAAAGACACGGTAATCCGCCACGCGCAAAATGTTAATGTCGATCCGGCGTGGGTTTACGGGCTGATTCGTCAGGAAAGCCGCTTCGTTATGGGCGCGCAATCCGGCGTAGGCGCGCAGGGGCTGATGCAGGTTATGCCCGCCACCGCGCGCGAAATCGCCGGCAAAATCGGTATGGATGCCGCACAACTTTACACCGCCGACGGCAATATCCGTATGGGAACGTGGTATATGGCGGACACCAAACGCCGCCTGCAAAACAACGAAGTCCTCGCTACCGCAGGCTATAACGCCGGCCCCGGCAGGGCGCGCCGATGGCAGGCGGACACGCCCCTCGAAGGCGCGGTATATGCCGAAACCATCCCGTTTTCCGAAACGCGAGACTATGTCAAAAAAGTGATGACCAATGCCGCCTACTACGCCTCCCTCTTCGGCGCGCCGCACATCCCGCTCAAACAGCGTATGGGCATTGTCCCCGCCCGCTGACGTACCGATGCCGTCTGAAACCCGCCCGGCCTTTCAGACGGCATTTTTATCCCGAACGGCATTGACGGCGAACCATAAATATAAGACAATCCGAAAATTATTTTTCCTGCTTTTTCAAGCAGCTTGACACGGCACAAGCCGACCCGTTAGGAGGTGATGTTTCCGTCACGGCGCGTATCCCGCCGCCGCAAGGCACAGCGATACGGTAAACCTTCAACACCGTCTGCCCTACCCTTTCCACCGATATGATGGGCAGATGAAACAACCGAATTTATTAAAGGAAATAAAATGCCTGCAATCCGCGTAAAAGAGAATGAACCCTTTGAAGTCGCTATGCGCCGTTTCAAACGCGCCGTAGAAAAAACCGGCCTGCTGACCGAGCTGCGCGCCCGCGAAGCCTACGAAAAACCGACTACCGAACGCAAACGCAAAAAAGCGGCAGCCGTAAAACGCCTGCAAAAACGCCTGCGCAGCCAACAACTGCCGCCCAAAATGTACTAAACGTTCAAGTACAGATTACAGGTCAGCCCTGTGATATGAGGACACACCGCAAGACCTGCTCTGCGGTGTGTTTTGCTTTTCAGACGGCATCGAAACCCGCCGTTTCCATCCGACATCCCAGCGAGGACATCATGAGCCTGAAAATCCGCCTTACCGAAGACATGAAAACCGCGATGCGCGCCAAAGACCAAGTTTCCCTCGGCACCATCCGCCTCATCAACGCCGCCGTCAAACAGTTTGAAGTGGACGAACGCACCGAAGCCGACGATGCCAAAATCACCGCCATCCTGACCAAAATGGTCAAACAGCGCAAAGACAGCGCGAAAATCTACACTGAAGCCGGCCGCCAGGATTTGGCAGATAAAGAAAACGACGAAATCGAGGTACTGCACCGCTACCTTCCCCAAATGCTTTCCACCGGCGAAATCCGTACTGCGGTCGATGCCGCCGTTGCCGAAACCGGCGCGGCAGGTATGGCGGATATGGGCAAGGTGATGGGCGTATTGAAAACCCGCCTCTCCGGCAAAGCCGATATGGGCGAAGTCAACAAAATCCTGAAAGCCGTACTGACCGCCTGATTGTATGAATATAAGGAAAAATGCCGTCTGAAGCCCGTATCGCAGGTTCAGACGGCATTTTCAATATCCCAATATCGAATCGGCAGGGGCAACACGGTTTTGATACGCCGAAACGGGTTTTGCCGATAAACAGATTCCGTTTGCGCCCCATCGGACAAAATGCTGTCTGAAACACGATTCCGTTCAGACGGCATAGATTTATTTGACCAATTTCAAGCCTTTTTTGGCGGGTCGGGGCGCGGTTTCGGCAGAGGTGTTTTCAGGCGGCGTATCGGGGCGGTACTCCTCCAATTCAAACCCCATACCTTCTCCGGTCTCCCGTGCAAAAATGCTGAGGACGTGTCCGACAGGTATCCATATGTCGTGCGCCTGTCCGCCGAAGCGGGCGGAAAAGCTGATCCAATCGTTGTCGATTTGAAGGTTTTGCGTGGCGGTCGCGCCGATGTTGAGCATAATTTCGTTGTCGCGGACGTACTGCATGGGGACGCGCGTGTGTTCGTTGACCCAGACAAGGATGTGCGGTGTGAGACTGTTGTCGCTGCACCATTCGCAAAGTGCGCGGAGAATATAGGGTTTGGTTGAGGTGGGCATAATGGGTTCCGTGTTGTACGCCAAAATAGGAAAATGCCTGCAAAACGACGGGTTTTGCAAGCATTCCGGGCTTATTTGCGCATGGCTTTTTCGGCGGGTGTCAGTGCTTCGATAAAGGCTTCGCGCTGGAAGATGCGCTCGGCGTATTTGAGCAGCGGCGCGGCACTTTTGCCCAGTTTGACATCGTAGTGGTCGAGCCGCCACAGCAGCGGGGCCAGGGCGACATCAATCATAGAAAAATCTTCGCCGAGGATGTATTTGCTTTTGCTGAACGAAGGGGCAAGCATCGTCAGACCGTTGCCGATGGCTTCGCGCGCTTTCGCCTGTTCCTTGTTGGTAGCGGCGGGGTTTTCCAAAACTTGGGCGTGGTTGAACAATTCTTTTTCCATACGGTACAGCACCAGCCGGCCCCGGCCGCGCATAACGGGATCGCCGGGCATAAGCTGCGGATGGGGGAAGCGTTCGTCAATGTATTCATTGATGATGTTGGACTCGTGCAGCACCAAATCGCGCTCGACCAGCACGGGGACTTGGTTGTATGGGTTCATGACGGCGAGGTCTTCGGGCTTGTTGTAAATATCGACGTCTTTGATTTCAAAATCCATACCTTTTTCGTACAAAACGAAGCGGCAGCGGTGGCTGAAGGGGCAGGTAATGCCGGAATAGAGGGTCATCATAATAATTGTCGCTCCTGTGTGATGCCTACAAAACGGCTGATTTATAAAGGTTTAATCGCGCAATTATACGCGATTTCCGGCACTTAATCCAGAAATTCGGCTCAATCTGTTGTTTTTAATATATTTTCCCCGATTTTCCGTATCAGTGCGAACTTACTGTCTTTGTTGCGCGGGCGCGCACCCTGCCAAACCGTCTGCCAGCCTTGCGGCGCATCCGCGTTTTGGGGCAGGCGGACGATACGGTAGCGGCATTGTACATCGCCGACGCGGTGCGGCAATGTGCCGTACTGCGTCCAAACAATCCGCGTGTGCAGGTCGCCGCTGTCTATGCCGATACACTCGATGCCGTCTGAAAGCTCCCGTTTCAATTCCGGGGAAAGCGATGCCTCCATACTCCGGACGACGGGCGCGTGGCTTTTCGCCGCGTCCAGCCACGGCAGGAACAGCGTCATCAGCAAAGCCCAGGTCAGGGTAACGCCTGCCGCCCAGTTGGTAACCGCCTGCCTGCCGCGTATGTTTTTCCGGGTAATCGCCCACAGCCACAAGGGTGTGAACAGTACGGCAACCGCCATCGGAATAGGATCGATATCAGGAACATAATACGGGCTGAAATAGGCGGCACGTTCGGCAAGCTTGGCGGGCCAGCCGTAATTCATCGCAAAAAAGCCCGTCCACAGGAACACGGCAAACAGTCCGAACGCCATAATGCCGAACCAGTTGACAAACGCCGCCGCGCCGCGCCTCAGGCTGTCCAGTTGCGCCGCGCCGAACAGGGCGAGCGGCGGCAGCAGCCAAACGAAGTTGTCCTGAAAACGCTGCGGATTGGCGGCGAGCAGCACCAAAACGGCAAGCATCCACACAACGCCCAAAATCCCCCAGTCGGTCGAAAACAGGCGCGTGCGGCAAACCGTCCAAACCGCCAGCGGCAGCGCAGGCAATGCAAACCAAAGCAGGTTTTTCAGATAGTAAAACAAACTAAATGCCGTCTGAACGTGCCGCACGCCGCCGAACGTACCGAAAACGTGATAGTCGAGCCATTGCGCGAACAGTGCCGGCTGCGTTTTTGCCAACAGCAGGGGATAGACAGTCAGCAGCGGCAGGGCAAAGGCAAGCGAGGCGACTGCCGTCAACATCAAACGCCTGCTTTGCCACGGACGGAAAAACATCAGCACGGGCAGGGGCAGCATCAGGGCAAATGCCGCCGGATAAGCTGCCGCCAGCGACATCAGCGTCCAACCCGTACCGAGCAGGAAAGAGGCGGCAATCACGCGCCGGCGTGCCAGCGAGTAGCCGTGCAGCACCAGCCCTGCGGCGGCAAAGGCGGCGGCGGCGGGATTGAGGAAATGGGCAACCGGAATCAGCCCGATACAGCCGATAAGGATTAAAACAACGCTGCGCCCGTGGTGTCTGCCCAAAAAGTTGAAACCGGCAAAGCCGCAGGAAGTCAGCCCGACAACGGCGAAAAACACGCCGGCAAAGCGTGCGGCATCATACGGGTCGGCAGCCCACGGCGACAGCAAATGTTTGAACGCGGCGGCAACCCAAAGATACACGGGCGGTATGCCGAAATCGATTTGACCGAACAGATGGGCAACCAAAGGGGTGGGGCTGCCTGCCAGTGCTTCGACGGCGGTATAGACGGCAGGTTCGTCAGGATTCCACAAATCGTGGGAAAACACGCCGGGCCACAACCAGGCAAACGCCATCAACAGCAGCAGCCACGGCTTTTCGTGGGTTTTGGCGGGCGGGCGGGCATCGGGCGGGGTATAGGTCAGCATAAGCGTGAGAAGAAATGGACGGATTGCCAAGTGTAGCAAATATTCGCACAAAGGTCGTGCAGAGACTGCTTCAGACGGCATCAGACACAAAAAGACCGGCAACAAAAAAGACTGCACGGGGCAGTCTTTGCAGATACTATCTTTTTCATAATATTTTTTCCCGGCCCAACACAGTCCATAGCATATCAAAACTGTTGTTTCCAATCAGGATATATATCCCCAATCCTAAATAAACAACGGCAACAAACCATCTGCTATATTTTTCCAAAGTTTCTCCGACAGAAGGGACTTGTGCCAATTTTTGGGCAGAAAAAACCAAGAGATAAATCATGACTAGAAAGGTAAGTAAAGCCACTATCAAATTCGCTGAATTTAAGGTAGTAAAATATGGGACAAAGACACCAATATTGTCAGCGCCACAACTTGCAAAAGTAATCATAGCGACTAGAAAAATCAGGTTTCTATTATCTTTGCGCAAACCCTCTTTGGCAATAGCCTCTCCATCGGAATCTCCTAAAAGCAAAACTTTGATGCCTAGGAAAATCGGAATCAAGCCGAGCAAACCTAAAATCTCTTTACTAGGAATATAATCTAAGACAAATGCAAAAAGCAAACTTAGCAATATCAGGCTAACAGAGCCTAGAAATTGGCCTAAATAGATGTTAATGATGTCTTTTCTGCTTTTTCTTTTGGCAAAAAATAACATTAGGATAATAAGTAAGTCTACGGCTGTCCCAAAATACAGGATTATTGAAGTAACGACATTTTGAATCATAAAACATCTCATTCAAATATATTTTTTTAATGTATTCAAACATTAAACCTTGTAGATGTCAACTTCAACCCCGTCAAAATATAGTGGATTAACAAAAACCAGTACGGCGTTGCCTCGTCTTAGCTCAAAGAGAACGATTCTCTAAGGTGCTGAAGCACCAAGTGAATCGGTTCCGTACTATCTGTACTGTCTGCGGCTTCGTCGCCTTGTCCTGATTTTTGTTAATCCACTATATAGATAAGAAGTCAGTGTGCCAAATATTAAAAAGCCCTGCCATCGAAATGATGGCAGGGCTTAATTCTTGCAAAGCGGCAATCAGCGTTTGAACAGGTTGCCGAATTTGTTGTTGAATTTGTCCACGCGGCCGGTGGTATCGACGATTTTCTGGGTGCCGGTATAAAACGGGTGGCACAGGGAGCAAACCTCGATATTGAAGTTTTCTTTTTCCATCGCGGATTTGGTTACAAATTTGTTGCCGCAGGAGCAGGTAACGTTGACTTCGTGGTAGTTCGGGTGAATACCTTGTTTCATTTGATTTCCTTTCAAAAAAGCGGGCATAGGGGATGTACCTATGCTACAGACAAGTCCGACATTCTCTCTATTTTCTGTTGTTACGTCAAGAGGATATTCGATAAAATGTAAAAAGTTCTTTTGAGGGAGGTTTGATGGGATCAAAATTCTTTTTCCTGCTGCTGCGCTTCGCCGGTTCGGTGTTGCCGCCGTCGCATATGCGCGGCATCGGCATCGTCGGCAGACGGGTGCGCGGTTTTCTGGCACGGCGGATTTCTCCGCATATCGGACGCGGGGTCAATATCGAACGCGGTGCCTATGTGTTCCCGGATACGGTTTTGGGCGATGGTTCCGGTATCGGGGTAAACTGTGAAATCTGCCGTGGGCTGGTGGTTGGCAAAAATGTGATGATGGGGCCGGAATGCCTGTTCTATTCGACCAACCACAAGTTTGACCGTGAAAACAAACGTTTTGAGGGCTACACGGAAATCCGTCCGATTACGTTGGAGGACGATGTCTGGCTGGGGCGCAGGGTGATTGTGATGGCGGGCGTAACCGTCGGACGCGGTTCGGTCGTGGGCGCAGGCGCGGTGGTTACAAAAGACATTCCACCCTACTCTTTGGCAGCAGGCAATCCGGCAGTGGTGAAAAAGAATCTGCTGGATGATTAAATGCCGTCTGAACGTGTCGGGGCGGATAATCTATAGTGGATTAACAAAAATCAGGACAAGGCGACGAAGCCGCAGACAGTACAAAT
>NZ_JAGTUI010000015.1:21288-50064 GCF_018224585.1 Neisseria sp. Marseille-Q1983 | reverse complement strand
GCCCCCCTCCACTACGGCAACCCGCCCTACCCCAAATCCTGCTGTACCTCCGTCAACCACGTCATCTGCCACGGCATTCCCGACAATAAGCCGCTCAAAGAAGGCGACATTATCAACATCGACCTCACCATCAAGAAAGACGGCTTCCACGGCGACTCCAGCCGTATGTTTACCGTCGGCAAAGTCTCCCCCATCGCCCAACGTCTGATCGACGTAACCCACGCCTCTATGATGGCTGGCATAGAAGCCGTCAAACCCGGCGCGACGCTGGGCGACGTAGGCTACGCCTGCCAACAGGTTGCCGAAAACGCCGGCTATTCCGTCGTACAGGAATTTTGCGGACACGGCATCGGGCGCGGTTTCCACGAAGCCCCGCAAGTGTTGCACTACGGAAAAAAAGGACAAGGCCCCGTTCTAAAACCGGGTATGATTTTCACCGTCGAACCGATGATCAACCAAGGCAAACGCCACCTGCGCATCCTTAACGACGGCTGGACGGTGGTTACCAAAGACCGCTCCCTCTCCGCCCAATGGGAACACGAAGTCTTGGTTACCGAAACCGGCTACGAAATCCTCACCGTCAGCCCCGCCTCCGGCAAACCCTGAAGCCAGACGTATCCACCCCATAAAAACAAACAATGCCGTCTGAAAAAACGGCAGATATAATATACAATATAAAAACAAGCTTGACCCGGCACATTACAAAAACAAAGCAAATCGGGATTTGCCCCGCAACCAGAAAAACTTAAAGGAAATTTTATGAAAATATTTGAAAATATAGAAGATGTTAAAGCCATCCGTAAAAAGACCGGGCTGAACCAGATAGACTTCTGGGGCAAGGTCGGCGTTACCCAATCCGGAGGCTCGCGCTACGAAACCGGCCGCAAGATGCCCAAACCCGTACGCGAACTGCTCCGCCTCGTCCATATCGAATGCCTCGATTTGGCGAAAGTCAACAAAAAAGATATGGAAATCGCCGCCCTGTTGAAAAAACACCATCCCGACCTGTATGCCGAATTGTCCAAACAGACCAAGGCCGAAAGAAAAAAACAAGGTTAAACCGCAACCTCCGGATGCCCGGAGGTTTTTCATTTCCAAAAAACGCAAACAATGCCGTCTGAAACACCGGACAGGCTGCCGTACCCCGCCTGCCGCCCCTGCATCAAACTGCCGAACCGCCCGAACCTGCCTTTTTACAAACTTTATCCAATTTCCTGTTTATTTCAGGATACGCCGACATTAGAATGTCAAACAGTCCGAAACGGGCAAACTCCACATCTATCCAAAGGAATAAAAATGAAACTTCTGACCACCGCAATCCTGTCTTCCGCAATCGCGCTCAGCAGTATGGCTGCCGCCGCTGGCACGGACAACCCCACTGTTGCAAAAAAAACCGTCAGCTACGTCTGCCAGCAAGGTAAAAAAGTCAAAGTAACTTACGGCTTCAACAAACAGGGTCTGACCACATACGCTTCCGCCGTCATCAACGGCAAACGCGTGCAAATGCCTGTCAATTTGGACAAATCCGACAATGTGGAAACATTCTACGGCAAAGAAGGCGGTTATGTTTTGGGTACCGGCGTGATGGATGGCAAATCCTACCGCAAACAGCCCATTATGATTACCGCACCTGATAACCAAATCGTCTTCAAAGACTGTTCCCCACGTTAATCAGACAACAAAAAAACAGCGTTTTCAGAAATGAAAACGCTGTTTTTTTGACCGTTCCATTATTCGCAAAAGGGAAAAAACGATTACCTGCCCCGTGTATCAAAACCTGCCCTGCCGGATGAAGGGCATAACTGGCAGGGACGGCATCAACACCATATGGGGGTACGGCTTTTCTTGAAAGATTCGGCTTAAATATCCAACACTTTCGCGGTATAGGCGATAATTTCATCCGCCCTTTCGGGGTTTTCGTTCAACTTGATGCCGTAACCCGGTACCAGCTCTTTCAGACGGCCTTCCCAAGACGGGGCGCGCTCGGGGAAGCATTGGTGCATCAGTCGGATCATCAGCGGCACGGCGGTCGATGCGCCCGGCGACGCGCCCAGCAATGCGGCGAGCGAGCCGTCGGCGTGGGCGACAATCTCCGTACCAAACTGGAGCACGCCGCCTTTTTCGGAGTCTTTTTTAATGATTTGGACGCGTTGCCCTGCGGTGATGAGTTCCCAGTCGTCGGGGTTTGCCTCGGGGTAATATTCCAGCAGGGAGGCGAAGCGTTCTTCTTTGGTTTTACGCAATTCGCCCAGCAGGTATTTGGTCAGCGGCATATTCGCCCAGCCGGCGCGCAGCATAGGATAGAGGTTGTCCATATGGATGGACAGCGGCAAATCCATAAGCGAGCCTTGCTTGAGGAAGTTGGAACGGAAGCCTGCGTAAGGACCGAACATAAGGTGGCGTTTGCCGTCCACGTTGCGTGTGTCGAGGTGCGGGACGGACATCGGCGGCGCGCCGACGGAAGCCTGCCCGTACACTTTTGCGTTGTGTTGTTCGGCGGTTTCGGGGTTGCTGTTGCGGAAGAACAGGCCGGACACGGGGAAGCCGCCGTAGCCCTTGCCTTCGGGGATGCCGGATTTTTGCAGCAGGGTCAGCGCGCCGCCGCCCGCGCCGAGGAAGAGGAAGCGGGTGCGGAGGGTGAGCTGCCCGTCGGGGTTGCGGGTATCGGCGGTTTTGAGCACCCACGCGCCGTCGGATTCGCGTTTGATGTCTTCGACGTGGCGGTTGAACTCGGTTTTTACGCCCTTGCCCTGCAAATATTTCACCATCTGGCGCGTCAGCCGTCCGAAATCGACATCCGTACCTTCGGCGGAGTAGTTGGCGGCGACGGGTTGGTTTTCATCCCGACCGCGCATCATCAGCGGAGCCCAATCGGAAATTTTGTTCCGATCGGTGGAAAATTCCATATTTTCAAAAAGTTTCTGCGTTTTAAACACATCATAGCGTTTTTGCAGGTAACGGCAGTGGTCTTCATTCATCACCAAAGACATATGTGGCACGGCATTGACGAAAGAATTATCTTCCAACTTGCCTTCCGCAACCAGCGTCGCCCAAAACTGACGGCTGACATGGAACTGTTCGGCAATATTGAGGGCACGCGTCGGATCGATAATCCCATTTGCACCCAGCGGCGCATAGTTCAATTCGCACAGCGCGGAATGCCCCGTGCCGGCGTTGTTCCACGCGTTTGAAGATTCCAACGCCACATCTTCCAAGCGTTCAATCAGGGTGATTTCCCAAGACGGTTCGAGTTCTTTGAGCAAAACGCCCAAAGTCGCGCTCATAATGCCGCCGCCCACCAAGACAACGTCTGTCGCTTCAGCCATGGTTTACTCCTAAAAAACAGGCATCTTCTGCCCTTATGGTTATTTGCCGTACTACAAACGCCTGAATCGCAAAAGCAGGGGAAACCGGCAATGGTGTGTGTCCGAGCACGCTGTTTCGGGGTTGGAATGCGTTGCAAGTATGGCTTCCGACACCGCTTCAGGGGCTTGTAATATGTTATCGTGAATGTAGTGGATTTTACTGGGAAATGCAAAGTTTTTCTGTCGCCCGCCAAGCCGGGAAACTGCGAAATGGAAAATAAAAATAGTTATTTATCTATATATATCAAATTTTTAATAGATAAAAAATCAAAATTGTTTATATATTAATTTTTAAAAGATTGTCAGCATATTGCGTTAAGTTTTTTAAATTTGAAAATACTGCCTCATACCTGCACGCCATATCCCGCCAACCTGCCGGTCAGGATTTCCCTGTTTTTGCACCAATCTTTCCTCAGCATACTGTACACAACCGTATCGCGCACACTGCCGTCTTTACGGAGCATATGCATACGCAGCACACCGTCTTTTTCCGCGCCCAGCCGTTCGATGGCACGTTGCGAGGCAAGGTTCAGAATATCCGTGCGCCATCCCACGCAACAGCAAGCCAAAACATCGAACGCGTAATCCAACAACATGATTTTGCAACAGGTGTTTATCCGTGTCCGTTGTGCCGATGCCGCATACCATGTAAACCCAATATCCAAACGCGGAATCTGCGGTTCAAAATGATAATACGCCGTTGTCCCGACCACCCTGCCCGCCTCTTCATCGACAACCGCAAACGCCAAACGCGTTGCCAATGCTGTCCCGATATAGTCTGCCACCCTATCCGGATGGGGCGCGGACGTTACCCCCAGCTTCCAAACCTCCCCATCGCAAACCGCCTCGCGCAAACCCGTTTCATGATGCACATCCAACGGTTCGAGACGAACGCCGCCCAACGACAAGACCGGCAGTATTATCCTTTCCGACATCCTTTTCTCCCAATATTCCGCCTTCAGACGGCATTTCCGCCCGAAATGCCGTCTGAACGGCTAAAAACACAATATTCCCGCCTCCGACACAAAACCGTCCAGCGGCAGGTCGTGCGCCTCGCGCGGCAGCGTGCCGACCAGTTGGCAGGCAAAGCCTACGCCCACGGTTTTTGCCTGCAAACGGTATTTCATCGCCGCAAGCGTCGCATCGTAATAGCCGCCCGCCTGCCCCAAACGGTAGCCTTCGAGGTCTATGCCGACAAGCGGGACGAGCAATACCGACAAACCGTGCACGCGGATTTTGCGCCCTGCAAACTGCGGCACGTTCAACTTCGCCCTGCCCCGTATGCGCTCCCGTTCCATTCCGCTTTCAGGATACGGCGTAAACCACATCCGCCGCGAACGCGGTTCGATATAAGGCAGATAAAGTTTTGCACCGCGTTTTTGCGCCGCACGGACGAAACCGTCCAGCCGCAGTTCGTTGCCTATCGGCCAATACACGCCGATTTTCCGCCCTTTTTTAATATAACGCTTGAGCAGGCGGTTAATCGTTTGCCCCGCCGCCAACCGCCCTTGATGCCCCATCTGTGTGCGGGCGCGACGCAATTCTCGGCGCAGGGCGTGTTTTTCCTCGTTCCTCATTTCAGACGGCCTTTCAGGATTGCGGTAGAATGTTGCGATTATAACGATTTTGTTAACATTCAAACAGGACGCACACAATGTGGCACATCGTCGCCATCGGCTATCTTTTTGTTGCCGTTATGTATTCCGCCGCGCAGCCGAGTATTGCGCGCGCCTTGATTTATTTGGTTTTTTGGGCGGTTCTGCCCACCGTGTTCACGGTTTGCACCATCACCGTCCGCCGCCGCAACCGCCTGATGAGACAGCAGGAACAGGCAGAATTCGAAGAGCAGCGCGCACAACGGCAAAAAGACAGCGGCACAAAACCCTGAATCCCTTTTCAGACGGCATCTTATCCGCTATAATTCGTCAGTTTTCCATTTCGGAAACACACTATTTTTTAAAACTTATGCCCACTTTCGCCGAAGGGTGCTTGACAATAGGCGCGGCCTATCAAGTTCTATGCGATTGAATGTGTGCCCTTAACCCTTTCAAGGAAATAACATGTCTCAAATTACTATGCGTCAGATGATTGAAGCCGGTGTCCACTTCGGCCACCAAACCCGTTTCTGGAACCCGAAAATGGCTCAATACATTTTCGGTGCGCGCAACAAAATCCATATCGTCAACCTGGAAAAAACCCTGCCGATGTTCCAAGAGGCGCAAGAAGCCGTACGCCGTCTGGTTGCTAACAAAGGTACAGTATTGTTCGTCGGCACCAAACGTCAAGCGCGTGAAATCATCCGCGAAGAAGCTACCCGTGCCGGTATGCCTTTCGTTGATTACCGCTGGTTGGGTGGTATGCTGACTAACTACAAAACCGTTAAGCAATCCATCAAACGCCTGGAAGAAAAAACTGCTGCCCTGGAAAACGCTGCTGAAGGCGGTTTCAACAAAAAAGAAATTCTGGAAATGCAACGCGACGTTGAAAAGCTGGAACGTTCTTTGGGCGGTATCAAAAACATGAAAGGCCTGCCTGACGCGATTTTCGTTATTGATACCGGTTACCAAAAAGGTACTCTGGTTGAAGCTGAAAAACTGGGTATCCCTGTTATCGCCGTAGTCGATACCAATAACAGCCCAGACGGCGTGAAATACGTCATCCCCGGCAACGACGACTCCGCCAAAGCCATCCGCCTGTACTGCCGTGGCATCGCTGACGCAGTTTTGGAAGGCAAAAACCAAGCGCTGCAAGAAACTGTAGCCGCTGCCCAAGAAGCTGCTGCCGAGTAATTCGGTACACAGAAGAGGGGCGTTATGCCCCTTTTCTCAAATATGCCGTCTGAACGTCCGTTCGCGGCACACGATTCCCGAATGCGGAAAATCCTTTCCGCATTTCCCAAAAATCTAGGAGATTCAAAATGGCAGAAATTACTGCAAAAATGGTTGCCGACCTGCGCGCCGCTACCGGCCTGGGCATGATGGAATGCAAAAAAGCCTTGGTTGAAGCTGAAGGCAACTTCGACAAAGCCGAAGAAATCCTGCGTATTAAATCTGGTGCGAAAGCCGGTAAACTGGCTGGCCGTACTGCTGCCGAAGGCGTATTGGCTTACGCGATCAACGGCAATGTCGGCGCATTGGTTGAAGTAAACTGCGAAACCGACTTCGTTGCTAAAGACGCCGGCTTCGTAGAATTTGCCAACTTCGTTGCTAAAACCGCTGCCGAGAAAAAACCGGCTTCTGTTGAAGAACTGAGCGAACTGGTTGAAGCAGAACGTAAAGCCATCATCGCCAAATTGGGCGAGAACATGTCTGTCCGCCGCTTCCAAGTGATCGACACTGCCAACCAACTGGTTGCCTACATCCACGGTGCTTTGGCTACCGAAGGCGTATTGGTTGAGTACAAAGGCTCTGAAGACGTAGCACGCAAAATCGGTATGCACATCGTTGCCGCCAAACCGCAATGCGTAAGCGAAGCCGAAGTAGATGCCGAAACCGTTGAAAAAGAACGCCACATCTACACCGAACAAGCCATCGCTTCCGGCAAACCTGCCGACATCGCCGCCAAAATGGTTGAAGGCCGTATCCGCAAATTCTTGGCTGAAATCACTCTGAACGGCCAAGCTTTCGTGATGAACCCCGACCAAACTGTTGCCCAATTCGCTAAAGAAAACGGCACTGAAGTGGTCAGCTTCGTACGCTACAAAGTAGGCGACGGTATCGAGAAAAAAGCCGTCGATTACGCGGCAGAAGTAGCCGCTGCCGCCAAAGTGTAAGGCACTTATGAAAAAGAAAGCACCTGGATTCCAAACGAATCAGGGTGCTTTTTTTTGAGAAAACCGTTTACGGTACCTATTTTAAGACGACCGAATATAAAGGCCGTCTGAAAACAAAACAATAATAAACCGACACACCCTATCATTAATATTCCGACCGTTTGAAAATTCAGACGGCCCAACTCCGACCGACGACATTCAAGAAAGCAAGGTATCCCATGACACAGCAAATCAAATACAAACGCGTATTACTGAAACTCTCCGGCGAATCCCTGATGGGTTCCGATCCGTTCGGCATCAATCACGATACCATCGTTCAAACTGTCGGCGAAATTGCCGAAGTCGTTAAAATGGGCGTACAGGTCGGCATCGTCGTGGGCGGCGGCAATATTTTCCGGGGCGTATCCGCCCAAGCAGGCAGCATGGACCGTGCCACCGCCGACTACATGGGTATGATGGCGACCGTGATGAACGCCTTGGCACTCAAAGACGCATTTGAAACCTTGGGCATCAAAGCGCGCGTACAATCCGCACTGTCTATGCAGCAAATTGCCGAAACCTACGCCCGCCCCAAAGCCATCCAATATTTGGAAGAAGGCAAAGTCGTGATTTTCGCCGCCGGCACCGGTAATCCGTTCTTCACGACCGACACCGCCGCCGCATTGCGCGGTGCGGAAATGAACTGCGACGTGATGCTCAAAGCCACCAACGTTGACGGCGTATACACCGCAGACCCCAAAAAAGACTCATCCGCCACGCGCTACGAAACCATTACTTTTGACGAAGCCTTGAACAAAAACCTCAAAGTCATGGACGCGACCGCCTTTGCGCTCTGCCGCGAACGCAAACTCAATATTGTCGTCTTCGGCATCGCCAAAGAAGGCTCGCTCAAACGCGTGGTAACCGGTGAAAACGAAGGCACGCTGGTTCACTGCTGATTGCCCATAAGGCCGGCAGATATAGTCGCATATGGGCTTCAGACAGCCATTTATTATATGGAGATTAACAAGCCTAAACCCATCCTGCCTCACGCATCAATTTTTCATATGCCGACTATATTGCCTTCCATTTGAAAATGCCGTCTGAACAATGTTCAGACGGCATTTTTCCTTTCATTAGACAAACCGCCTTGCAGCAGGCGGACAAAATCGGCATAAGGGCAACGCCGTAAAGGTTTGACCTAAGCACCGACAAAACCGCCGAAAACAGGCGGCACGTTCCGCCGAACTGTTTCCCTTACGGATTCAAACGGTTACCCGTTATTTCGCTCGTTTTCACTTGATGATTTCAGTTTTTCAACCACCGTTTTATATTTCCTCGTCAATAAACTCATCTTCATGCCGCAAGCTGTGGATAAAGGTTTCAAAATCGGGGGCAAGTTCGACGATTTCAAAATCCGATTCTTGTTCGACAAACACCACTTTCGGCTCTCCGTCTTTTCCACACTCCCGATAGTCCAAGGCAAACAGGGCATGTCCTCCCGACGGGTCGTTGGCAAAATACACGCCGATAGGAGGATACTCCCATTCTTCCAGCCAAAGTTTTTGCCCTGTTTCGCCGCACAGGCTTCCTTCTTTTTCAAAACCGATGCCCGATACCTCGCAAATTTGCACATGATCTTTCGCCCACGAATTTCTCTGCGTGGTTGGAAAACAGGTTTTTATAAATATCCCGCCGTTTTGTACTCCCATCAATTCAATAAAACTTTGCGGCAATTTATAGCCTAGCTCACTTTCTACGGCAGCCAAAATTTCAGGGGTAAACGGGGCTTCTTTGTAGTTTTCATCTGCCCAACTGTCGGATTCCCACACAGAGGGCAAATCAAAATCTTTAAAAACTTGGGACATAATGTTCTTCCTTATTGATTTCAGTGATAACAGAGGGTGGGTATCTATACCCGGCTTTTACCGTCCGTCATTCCCGCGCAGGCGGGAATCTAGGACGTGGAATCTAAAGAAACCTTTTATCCGATAAGTTTCCGTACCGAAAGGTCTGGATTCCCGCCTTCGCGGGAATGACGGCGGCGGTTGCGGCAAAATTGCCCTTCCCGTTTTCAGACGGCCTTTTGCCTTGTCCTTACTACGTTTTTTGCCGTAGGTCGGATTTTTGAATCCGACATTTCCAACAGCGGTTTTTCGGAAACGATAGACGCGTCAAATGTTTTTGTCGAATACAAGTATTCGACCTACATTTTAAATTTACACCTCTTCCAATTTCGCAAACTTGGTGTCCAGCTCTTTCACGCCATGTTTGCCGAAGTTGATGGTCAGGCGGGCGGATTCGCCTTTGTCTGCGGCATCGATAATCACGCCGGTGCCGAATTTGGCGTGTCGGACGTTTTGGCCGATGCGGAAGCCTGCGTAGGTTTGCGGCTGTTTGAAGTCATCGAGGGTTTTGTCTTTGAACGTGGCGGTTTGGCGCATGTTGCCGTAGCTGTCGTAGGCGGGTTTTTTGACGGACAGGTAGTGCAATACTTCGGGCGGGATTTCTTCGACGAAGCGGGAGACGATGCCGAATTGGGTTTGTCCGTGCAGCATGCGTTGTTGCGCCATGGTGATGTAGAGGCGTTTGCGGGCGCGGGTGATGGCGACGTACATGAGGCGGCGTTCTTCTTCGAGGCCGCCGCGTTCGGCAAGGCTCATTTCGCTGGGGAAGCGGCCTTCTTCCATGCCGGTGAGGAAGACGGCGTTAAATTCCAAGCCTTTGGCGGCGTGGACGGTCATCAGTTGGATGGCTTTTTCGCCTGCGCCTGCCTGGTTTTCGCCGGATTCGAGGGCGGCGTTGCTCAAGAAAGCGAGGATGGGGAAGGCGGGGTCGTCTGAAATGTTTTCGGGTAGGATTTCAAAATTGCTGTCTTCGGGTTTGAACTCGATGGCGGCGTTGACGAGTTCGTCGAGGTTGTCGAGGCGGTCTTGGTTGTCGCCTTTTTGGGTTCGGTAGTGTTCGGTCAGGCCGCTGTCTTTTAGGATGCCGACGATGATTTCGGACAGGGGCATTTGTCCGACTTGGTTGCGCAGGGCTTCAATCAGGCGGACGAAGGCGGCGATTTTGGCGGCTTTTGAGCCGGCATTGCAGGCTGCCTGCCAGAGGGTGATGCCTTGTTCGTTTGAGGCCGCCTGAAGGTTTTCGACGGTGCGTGCACCGATGCCGCGCGGTGGGAAGTTAATCACGCGTAAGAGGGCGTTGTCGTCGTCTGGATTGACGGCGAGGCGCAGGTAGGCGAGCGCGTGTTTGATTTCTTGGCGTTCGTAAAAGCGCAAGCCGCCGTAGATTTTGTAGGGGATGCCGCTGCGGAACAGGCTTTGTTCGATGACGCGGGATTGGGCGTTGCTGCGGTAGAGGACGGCGATTTCGTCCAAATTCCAGCCTTCGCGTTCGAGGGCTTTGGTTTCGTCCACGATGAATTGGGCTTCTTCGAGGTCGGTAAAGGCGGAGTAGTAGCGGATTTTGTCGCCTGCTTCGGCGTCGGTGCGCAGGTTTTTGCCGAGGCGTTCGTCGTTGTTTTCGATGACGGCGTTGGCGGCGGCGAGGATGTTGCCGACGGAGCGGTAGTTTTGTTCGAGTTTGACGGGCGCGTCGATGTGGAATTCTTCCATCAACGCGGTCATGTTGCCGACGTTTGCGCCGCGGAAACGGTAGATACTTTGGTCGTCGTCGCCGACGGCAAACACTGCCGTGTTACCGCCCGCCATGAGTTTGAGCCACGCGTATTGCAGTTTGTTGGTGTCTTGGAACTCGTCGACCAGAATGTGGTTGAAGCGGTTTTGGTAATGCTGGCGCAGGATTTCGTTGCTTTGCAGCATTTCGTAGCTGCGGAGCATGAGTTCGGCAAAATCGACCACACCTTCGCGTTGGCAAATTTTGTCGTATTCGGCGTAGCACTCAATCATGCGGCGCGTGTGCGGATCTGGCGCACTCAAGACGGAAGCGCGCAAGCCGGATTCTTTTTGCGCGTTGATAAAGCCTTGCAGCGAACGCGGTGCGATGATTTCTTCGGCGATGTTGAGGCTTTTGAGCAGGCGTTTAATCAGGGAAAGTTGGTCGCCGCTGTCGAGAATTTGAAAGGAAGACGGCAGGCCTGCGTCGCGGTGGTGCAGCCGTAGAAAACGGTGGCAGAGTCCGTGGAACGTGCCAAGCCACATGGCGCGGACGTTGACGGGAATCATCGCGCCCAAACGGGTTTGCATTTCTTTGGCGGCTTTGTTGGTAAACGTTACCGCCATAATGCTGTGCACGCTTGCCTGATCGGTTTGCAAAAGCCATGCGATGCGCGTGGTCAGCACGCGCGTTTTGCCGCTGCCCGCGCCCGCCAAAACGAGGGCGGATTGCGGCGGCCAGGTTACGGCGGAAAGTTGTTCGGGGTTCAAGCCTTGCAGCAGATTTGGTGCGGATTGGTCGGGAAACATAGGGATGCCGTCTGAAAAGTGGAATGCGCTATTTTAATAGAAACGGAAGGATGCCGTTTGAAAACAAAACAGAAACTGTACGATGGCGGACGGCGGCGGCATAGGGCGGGTGCGCCGACATTATCTGAGTTGCAGCAGGTCTTTTCTAACCAGTTCTTCCAAAGGCATACCCAACGCATCGGCAATCTGACCCATCACATCAATGGAAACCGAACGGCTGCCGCGTTCTATTTCGCTGATATAGGTTTTGCTTACGCGCGCACTGAAAGCCAACTCTTCTTGAGAAAGCTCTTTCAAACGCCTGACCTGCCTCATATTTTGGGCGAAGATAAGGCGGTAGGGGTTTGGGGTGGTCGGTTTTTCCATGCAGGGAGTATGGAAAAATCCTAATATTCAAACAATAAACTATAGCTTGTTAAAATAAAACTATAGTTGAATAAATTTGTAAAATAGAATAATATTTCAAATGCAGCAAATCAAAATTTTTTAAATCTTATTCAGAAGGGTAAAAAATGAGCGTAAACCGTATTGCTTTGATGTCGGTATTGGCAGCCCTCTTGGCTGCCTGCGCCACACCGTATGTATAGTGGATTAAATTTAAATCAGGACAAGGCGACGAAGCCGCAGACAGTACAGATAGTACGGCAAGGCGAGGCAACGCTGTACTGGTTTAAATTTAATCCACTATATATTGGCATAAGGACGGGGTCTCCAAGCAAGAGGCACTCGACCAATTGGGCTACTGCCGCAAAGATGTCGATGCAAACCGTTTGGAAAAACAGAAAGCCGCCAAGCTGGTTTTCTACTGCATGAAAGCCAACGGTTACAGCCTGATGAGGGGATACCGTTAAGCAGGCTCAAGACCGCCTGACGACGGTTGGCACGCGGCCGGGCGCGGGGAAGCCTTATATATTGCACCCAGCCAAAGGGGCGCATTACTTTTCTTTCCCGCAAATCCTGAAAACAAGGCGGTATCCGGATGGGTTTCAATCCCGCAGCGGCGGGGAAAATATTTTGTATCCGGTAGGGCGGTTTGCTGCCCGAACGTAGGAATAACCGCCTTGCAACAGCCGGAATCGTACCGATTGTTCAAACACCGTCGGAACAAACGGCTGCGTTTCAAAATAGTGCCGCGAAACAAGCGGGGGCGGATAAAGTTGTTTTAGTTCGAAAAATTAACAGGCCGTGTTTTAATATAGTGTTGATATATATACTTATCTCCAATTTATTCAATAGGATAGCTTTCTTCCCAACCGAAAAATAATTGTCTTTCCCCTTGCGGATAATTGAAATCAACAGATTACTAAAACACAACCAAGTTAAAATATCTTCAAATGATGGCAAAATGCGTATCCGGCATTTCAGACCGGCAAATCCGCACCATCTGAAAACACAGCCGGAGCCCGATGCCGTCTGAAACCCGAATTGTCAGGCTTCAGACGGCATGGGTCGGGTTTTGGGTTTCAACCGTCACGCGCAACTAAATAGGTATCCAGGCTACGGCTTACTGGCGTCGATTTTGTGATAGTGCAAAAACAATTGAAAAAACAGTTAAAATTAAGACATTTTCCAATGCCTGCAAAAATTCCGTATCAAAAAATAACCACTGCACACAAGCTGATATAAATAATGATTTCAAAGCAATAAAAATGAGAAATCCAACCTTATCCAAATTTTCGTTATAGTCCCAAAATATGTTTGTCAACGGATACCATAAATACTTTGTCATTAACTTAGACAGTCCAAAAATTGGAACATATAAGGTAAGCGTAATGAACCATACAAACATCGGCGTCGATGCGTCGGGCATGGGCTTGGGCACCGTTCAGCACGGTATTGCCCTTGCTGCTGAGCTGCAGTTTGTCCGATTGCAGCAGGGTGTTTTGATGGGTTTGGCTGTCCGAACGGTTTTTGCCTTTGCCGTAGGCCGCTTCGGCATAGATATAGACGCCGGTTTGGGCACCAACGGAAACCCCGACGCCGACTTGTACGCCGGCATTGCGGTTTTTGCCGTCCTGATGTTGGCTGTCTTGGGCGGAGAGCAGCCGGATGTCGCGCGCGGAATCGGCCAGTTGGTAGGCTTGGGCGCCGGCGGCCAGGGTTTGCAGGGCGCGGGTGCGGTCGTCGGCTTTGCTTACCTTTTTTCTGCTAAGGCAAAAACAAAATTGCCCAATTTACTAAGGTCATTAGGTAGAGAGTCGCTCACAAAGAAATTAATCATAAATGAAATATCACTTAATAGATCTCCGTTAACTTCTCCTACTGCATCATATAGATAACTTTTTTCATCCTCGTCTAGTTCATGATCAGAGAAAACAATGAGTTCAGCATTTTTACTACTCAATATGTTGAAAGAAATTGATATTACTCCTTTAGGGATGTTAAATAATAATGCCCTCTGAAAAGATAAACACAAAAAATTAATATTTTCTATCATCATTTTCCCTTGTTAGGATTGACAGGTACAACTTTTGGACTTTTATTAATGGATTGTATCTTGAATATGTTCGTATTCTTTACAATGTCTGGCTTGCCATTTGGATTGCCTCTGTTCACATAAACACCGTTAACATTTTTAACCTCAATTAATACTGAATTATCAGAAAGATCAATCGATATGACACGCGCTGTCCCAGATTTATATGCATCTAAAACAGTTTGAGCATCCTTATATGAAGATAAATATGATTTATCATGTGGTGCTGTACCTAAAATGTGCCTTTTTTGTTTCTGCATACTCACTTTGTCTGCGACTCCATGAGTTTTAAAAAGTTTTTCAATCAACGGCACATCTGCTTTTTCTATTCTTGGCACATCTGTCTTTTTATTCTGCTCTAAAACCCGACTGCTAAACACCCGTTTGCTTCCGTCAGGCCGTACCACTTTCACCGCATTGTCCGACCACGTTACCTTGGATCCTTTCGGTATCATTTGTCCGTTAGCCAAACGCTGTTCCTGCATCAAAGTAACAGTTGTTCCTTGTACCGCATGAGGACTTGAAGAGATATAGCTTTCTCCGATAGGAATAATTTTACCCTGTGTAGGCTTAGTTATAGGACGAGTTGGTCGGATTCTAAATTTTGCTCCGGTCAATGTCAGCACGGCTGGGCCATACACTGATCCCAAATATTCCTGCCGCGTTTTCGTAGTTTGGTAAGGGTTCTCTAGTGCATATTGATTATATGCAAAAGTTCCTATGGGCATACCATACTGCGCCCCACCGGTTGCCCCGCCTCTTTCATCCCATACATAGGCTAAGATACCTTTTCCAGTGCCCTTAATATAATCAGACGTTCGTCCCTCGGGCAAACCCTCCCCCGTAAACATGGATTTTTCCATCCGAAGATTGATTTTCAGCGGAGCCGGCTTGTATTGCGCCGCCTCGGAATATTTTTCCAACAATTGATTGGTGGTTTTTACTTCATCAGGAAAAAAATGTTTAGCCAACTGATTATTAACAAAATCTTTCGCCGTATTTACCGCAGCCCTGCAAAGAGAGCTGGACTGGCTCGTAGCACATTGTCTTTCTAAGTTTTCTTTGTTTATCCTGTAGATCCTTAAAGCATCCTCTTTAGATTTTTTCCCTTTTTTCACATCATCCAAAGTAATGGATGTCAGGTAGTTATTCTCCACCGCATTCTGCCCAAGCACACCCCCTACCTGCGCATTGAACAGGGCACTGCCGTTGCCGTTGTTGGTGCCGCTTCCCCCTTTCAGACTGCCTCCGGCCGCACCGACCACCGAAGCAATCACCCCGGTCTGCGCTTTGATCTCTTCTTTGATGTGCTCGGGCAGTAGGTTGGGATTGAATTTCCCCGTTCTCGGGTCGATGGCGGTCTTGCCGTCGTCGTATTGTTTGGCCAGATACCCGGCTGCGCGTTCGGCGGCAACGGCAGCGCTGCCGCCGGCAAGCGGGTCGGCGCCGTTGGCGTAGGCCAAGGCGGCACCGAGCATAAAGTGGCCGATTGCTTGCGCGGCTTCGTTTTTGTTTTCACCGTGGCCGAAGCGCTTGCCGATGGCGGCTGCAGCATACGGCGCCAACGTATTGGCGGCCAGCTGCAGATCACCCTGGCCGCCCAGGGTGCCGGTAATCAGGGTTTCGGCGGCGCTAAGCGCACGGCTTTTGCTGCCGCCTACGCCCCAGCTTCGGGCTTCTTGGTAAGCTTGGGCATACTTCGCGTTCCCCAGCCTCATGGCCAGCCGTTCGCTGTCGCTTTTACCGGCATATTGCTCATAACTGCCGTCGTTTTGTTCTTTCAGACGGCCTTCGTGGGCGGCCTGTTGTTTTTCCAGCTCTTCGGCTGCCGCTTTGGCACGGTTGCCCCTATAGGTGCCGACGGCACTGTGGATGGCGGCAGTCGATTGGGCGACGGTTTGCTGTTTGTCGAGTAGGTTTTGCAGATCGGGAACGCTGTCGGCACCGTGATGGGCAGTGGCCGAATCGGTATGGATGCCGAGGGCGCGGGCACTGGTTTTTTTGCCGCCGATGGTGATGTTGCCTTCGCTGAGTACCGAGCGGGTATAGCCTTGGCTGACGCCGCTTTCATGCTGGGGCAGGGTGGGGCTGTAGTTGAAGCCTTTGTTCATGTTCTGGCCGGCGGTTTGGGACGCACGACCAAAGGCGCTTTGATTGAAGCCGTCGCTGCCTTTCAGGCTGCCGCCATAACCGGCACCGATGCCCATGCTGCTGGCACTGTAGCTGCTTTCGTTGCGGAGGTCTTCGAAGCTGAAACTGCGGGCGGTGAGTTCGTTGTGGTCTTTGTCTGCGGCAGAAGCGATGGCACCGCCTTTAAGCCGGACACCGTCGGCTGTGATGTGGTAGCCGCCTTCGCCGGCAAAGAGGCCGCTTTGGCTGCCGACGCTGCGGCTGTGGCCGCTGGCTTTGCTTTGGTTGTAGTTGCCGGATACGCTCCATGCGGTACCGAGCGCGACTTGGGCGCGGATGCCGCCGCCGCTTTGTTTGCTCTCCTGTTCGACAGTGTCCTGCGGGCTTTCGATATAAAGGGTGCCGCCGACATCGGCGTCGATGCGTTTTGCATGGGCTTGGGCACCGTTCAGCACGGTATTGCCCTTGCTGCTGAGCTGCAGTTTGTCCGATTGCAGCAGGGTGTTTTGATGGGTTTGGCTGTCCGAACGGTTTTTGCCTTTGCCGTAGGCCGCTTCGGCATAGATATAGACGCCGGTTTGGGCACCAACGGAAACCCCGACGCCGACTTGTACGCCGGCATTGCGGTTTTTGCCGTCCTGATGTTGGCTGTCTTGGGCGGAGAGCAGCCGGATGTCGCGCGCGGAATCGAGGCGGATGGTGTCGCCCGCAGTAATGTTGCTGCCTTGGACGGTAATGTCGCCCTCGCGGCTGCGGATATTGATGTCGCCGCCGGCTTTTAGAAATCATATCTCCCTGAGTTTAAATAAATAGACTCGTCTTCAGACTCTGTTAAACAACCATTGAAAACACTATCTATACTTAAAATATAGTGTCCGTGGTTATACGATATGTAATTACAATTCCCCCAGCCAGGCACGTTATAGCTAAAAAAATTACATCCTAAAATTTCATGTGGATAAATATTAATCTCGCTTAAATTAGATGGGTATCTTCCTTTCTGAGTTTTAAACAAGTGAACTCTATTATTTATAAAAATTATTTTTTTCATGCAATTCTGTTGATCATATTTATTAAATAATATAGTAAATATAATTATTGCTGCAGTGACAAAAAATTTTCTCAATTATTTCCCTCCTGAATATTAGCGTATCCGCCAGTCATTGAGATTTCAGGAAAATACATTCCAATATATTTGGCCTGACTCAAATAAAGCCGATTTGTACCAAAAGGGTCGTTGAATAAATTGGCATAGGAAAAGATACCAAAATAATCAAATAAGTAAGTGTATAAAAAAACACTTCGCCAATAAATTTTTTTACTTCATACCTCCTCTTGGCTTTTATATCATTAGGATAAAACGACGTATCTTGAACAGGTATCCGATCAGAATTTCCAGATACCCATTCTTGACATTTATATCTGGATTTTTTCCATAAACCGGTAAATATACCTATAATGACAGCTGTAACAATACCGCAAACAATGTTTAATACTATTGATTTCCAATCATTAGAATCGAGCATTTTACTTCCTTAAATTTTGATAAATCAAAACGTAACAGTTCAATACTTGTGCATTCTCAATGTGCCTCTTCCCAATTCTCCCCTACGCCAACCTCAGCCACCAGCGGCACTTTCAACATCCCTTCATCCACTTTCGCCATAATCTGCGGCAGTTTTTCTTTGACTAAATCCAGTTCGGCTTCAGGTACTTCCAGTACCAGTTCGTCATGCACCTGCATAATCAGTTTGCTCTTCAGGTCGTCTGAAACCAGCCAGCGGGACACGTCTATCATGGCGCGTTTGATGAGGTCGGAGGCGGTGCCTTGCATGGGGGCATTGATGGCGGCACGTTCGGCTCCGGCGCGGGCGTTGGCGTTTTTGTTGTGGATGTCGGGCAGGTAGAGGCGGCGACCGAACAGGGTTTCGACGAAGCCTTGCGCGGCGGCTTGTTCTTTGGTGCGCTGCATATATTCGGCGACGCCGGGGTAGCGGGCAAAGTAGCGGTCGATAAAGTTTTTGGCGGAGATGTTGTCAATGCCCAATGATTTGGCAAGGCCGTATTGACCCATGCCGTAAATCAGGCCGAAGTTGATGGTTTTGGCGTAGCGGCGTTGTTCGGACGAGACGTTTTCGGGGGCGATGCCGAATACTTCGGCGGCGGTGCGGCGGTGTACGTCTTCGCCGTTTTGGAACGCGGCGATGAGGGTTTTGTCACCGGAGAGGTGCGCCATGATGCGCAGCTCGATTTGGGAATAGTCGGCGGAAACGATGACGCTGCCCGGCGGCGCGGTAAAGGCGCGGCGCACGCGGCGGCCTTCGGCGGTGCGGATGGGGATGTTTTGCAGGTTGGGGTTGTTGCTGGCGAGGCGGCCGGTAATGGCGACGGCTTGGGCGTAGGTGGTATGCACGCGGCCGTCTTTTGGCGAAATCATTTCGGGCAGTTTGTCGGTGTAGGTGGATTTGAGTTTCGCCAAGCTGCGGTTTTGCAGGATGATTTTGGGCAGTGGGTAGTCGGGCGCGAGCTGTTCGAGTACGGCTTCGTTGGTAGAAATGCCGCCTTTGGCGGTTTTTTTCAGGCCTTTGGTGGGGATGCCCATTTTGTCGAACAGGATTTCTTGAAGCTGTTTGGGCGAGTTGAGGTTGAACGGCTGGCCTGCGGCGGCGTAGGCTTCTTGTTCGAGTTTCATCAGCTCGGTGCCGAGTTCCGCGCTTTGGCGGGCGAGTTCGGCGCGGTCGATTTGCACGCCGTTGCGTTCCATTTCAAACAATACCTGCGCGACGGGCAACTCCATTTTTTCATACATTTCAAGCTGTTTGGCGTCCATTTGCGCGCGCAGGTGCGCTTCGAGACGCAGGGCGAAATCGGCGTCTTGTGCGGCGTATTCGGTCGCCTGCCCGATGGCGACATCGGCAAAACTGATTTGCTTCGCGCCTTTACCGCACAACGATTCGTAGGTAATGGTTTCCAAGCCCAGCCAGCGTTCGGACAATTCGTCCAAGCCGTGTCCGAGATGGCTCTCGATGATATAGGAAGCGAGCATGGAATCGCCGGCAATGCCGTTCAGCGCGATGCCGTAGTTGGCGAAAACGTGTTGGTCGTATTTGAGGTTTTGCCCGATTTTTTTCAGGGCTGGGTTTTCCAAATGCGGTTTCAGACGGCCTAATACGTCTTGCAAATCAAGCTGTTCGGGCGCGGCAGTCAGGCTGTGGCCTACGGGGATGTAAACCGCTTCACCTGCTTGGAACGCAATGCTGATGCCGACTAACGAGGCGTTCATCGCGTCTAATGACGTGGTTTCCGTATCGATGCCGATTTTGTCCGCCTGAGCCAGTTTGTCCAACAAGGCGGCAAACTGCGCTTCGGTGGTAACGGCTTGATAATACAGCTTTTCGGGGGCTGGGGCATGTTCTATGATTTTTTCAGACGACGTTTCCATGTCCAACGCCGCCTGTTCGCCTATCGTATCGCTGCCGAACAAATCGCCGTCCGCCGCTTCGTGCATACGGCTTTCCGCTTCTTTCAGCCAAGTGCGGAAGCCCCAGCGTTTGAAATCGACCGCAAGCTGCGACCATTTCGGCGAAGTGCGGCGCAGGCTTTCGAGGCCGTCTGAAAGCTCGGTGTGCAAGTCCACATCGGTTTTAATCGTTACCAAATCATACGACAGCGGCAGTTGTTCCAAAGCGGCTTGCAGGTTTTCGCCGACCTTGCCTTTGACTTCGCCAGCGTGTTCCACCACACCAGCCAGCGAGCCATAGGCTTCCAGCCACTTCACCGCCGTTTTCGGGCCGCATTTTTCCACGCCCGGCACATTGTCCACCTTGTCGCCCATCAGCGCGAGATAATCGCGGATTTGGTCGGGGCGCACGCCGAATTTTTCCTTCACGCCTTCAATGTCCAGCGTTTCGCCGCTCATTGTGTTCACCAGCGTTACGCGCTCGTTCACCAACTGCGCCATGTCCTTATCGCCGGTAGATACCACCACGTTCCACCCTGCTTCGCTAGCCATCTTAGCCAAAGTGCCAATCACGTCGTCCGCTTCTACCTGCGGAATCACCAATACCGGCCAGCCCATCAGGCGCACCAAATCCGGCAAGGCTTCCGCCTGCGGGCGCAAATCGTCCGGCATCGGCGGGCGCGTCGCCTTATAGTCGGGGAACATCTCGTGGCGGAAATTCTTGCCCTTTGCATCAAACACCACCGCGCAATAATCGTGCACATAATCCGAGCGCAGACGACGCAACATATTCAACACGCCATAAAGCGCACCCGTCGGCGCACCGTCAGGCGCAGTCAACTGCGCCATCGCGTGATAAGCGCGGTAGAGATAAGAAGAGCCGTCAACGAGGAGAAGGGTGTGAATGGTTGCCATGATAGTATCTGCTGATGAGAAAATAAAAATGACCTAATTATAAGGGATAATTAAAATGCCGTCTGAAAGCCCATTTCAGACGGCATTTGAATCTGGCCTGCCTTATCTACCCAAATATTTTGCCCAATTGAGATACAACCGGGCAATATTTTCTTCATAGCTGTGGGCAGAAGGAATATAACCGTCTTTAGGCGGCATATATCTGACAAATGATTCCATTTCTTCCGGGTAATCAAAATCTGCATAAATTTTTTCAACTTCCCCCAAAGGATCCTCAAATTCTTCTGTTCTATGGAATACATCGCTTAAGAGGACGTACAGCCAATTTTTAGGGGAATAGCCACTCATTTCCGAAGCCAAATCTTCCAGAACAGGTTTTAATTCAAGAATATTGGATTTGTTGATTAAAGATAGCTTGAACACGCGTTCATCATGATCTGAAAGCGTCATTTTTCGGGCATAAGCTACTACATCAGCCCAACCCAAGTATTTACTCTCATATCCCCACAGAATATCCTTCCAAGAAAGGCGGACTTTTTGCGCGGTTAAATCAAGGTTCATTTTTTACTCCGGTTGCCTGCTCCGTGTTCACGCGTCGGTTTGCCCGCCCCGTCATTCCGCCCCTTTCGATTATGCCTGTTACGAAAAGTCTTCCAAATGACGGCTGATTGCCTCTTCAACAGTCGGATACCAATCCATAAATGAAGCCTGCAATTCCTCTAAAACCAACTCATTGAATAAATCATCCAAATTCCGCCAATCCGTTTTTTCATCCGGATAGATGAAATTTGCCATAACGACAGTATGTTTGTTTTGGGAATAATCCGATAAGGCGCAAATCATCAGATACCGCCCCGAATGCTCCAGATAAAAAATTCGTTTTTCCAAGGGAAACCGTTTATTCCGTTGCCCGTTTTCCATTTTTCATCCTTTTTAACGTATCGGCTTCCGCGTCCTTCAAATTGGATTACCTGCCTTCCGCCAAGCCAACGCCCGCGCCCTTTTTATCATTTGAATATCCGTTTGACCATATTTATCAGATAACTATCTTCTTTATATAAATCAATCAGCAAAGGCACGATACCCGGCTCATAAAATAATTCTGTCGTATCAGATGTTTCTTTTAACGCGAAAATTATCTCCAACAGTTCATACCCGTATCGGGGATAAGCAAACAAATAGGGGACTGCTTCACGCAAACATGAAAATGCTTCGTAACTTTGCATTTTCCATATATGTTCATCTTTAAAATCACTCAAATACCATTCATCCAATTCACTTTCCGGATCGGATATCAATCGGATAAATTCATTTAGTTCGTCCTTAAACATATCGAATCCTTAAACTTAAAATCTATTTGGGGCTGTCCTAGATAACTAGGGAAATTCAAATTAAGTTAGAATTATCCCTATGAGAAAAAATCGTCTAAGCCAGTATAAACAAAATAAACTTATTGAGTTATTTGTCGCAGGTATAACTGCAAGAACAGCAGCAGAGTTAGTAGGCGTTAATAAAAATACCGCAGCCTATTATTTTCATCGTTTACGATTACTTATTATTTACAAAAAATGCAAATAAGAGTAATGTTTCTACTCGCCAAAATACAAGGCCTTTCATTCAACAACAAAATGGAGTGTAGAAACTATGAAACAATGGATGCTTTTAGGATTGCTGGGATTGGGCGCAGTGGCGCAGGCGCACGATGTTTGGGTGGCTGCACCGACACATCAGCCAGCCGGCCAAATCCTGCACGCGGATTTGGGTTACAGCCATGACTTCCCCAATGTCGAAAAAATCGCCGACGACCGCGTACATATTTTCAAACCGCTGCAATTGACCGGCAGCTCAAAGAAAACCGTTGATTTGGTAAATAAAGGCGAAAACTATCAATACGTTTCCAAAGCCGCTTTGCCTGAAGGCTCCTACTGGGTCAGCGCAACCTACAAACCGACTTTCTGGTCGAAAAACCAAGACGGCTGGAAACAGCAAACCTTGAAACAGCTGGCCGGTTCAACCTATTGCGAACAATCGCAAATGTTCGGAAAGAGCTTTGTCCAAGTGGGCAACGGCGCAGTTGATGAAGCGGTATTGACCCGCCCTATCGGCCAAGAGCTGGAACTGGTTCCGCTGAAAAATCCGAACGAAGTCAAAGCCGGCGGTATTTTGCCGGTCAAAGTCCTGTACAAAGGCGAGCCTTTGGTTAAAGCCACCGTTACCGCCAGCTCGGACACTTTGGCGGAAATGGACTTGGAATCAACCCATGACCACCGAGAACCTCAAGGCTTCTCCGGCAAAACCGATAAAAACGGCGTGGTCAATGTGATTACTCTGATTGACGGTTTGTGGAAAATCAAAGTCGTGAACGAGACCGATTACGGCGATAAGAGCGTATGTCAGAAAGACAATACTTACGCAACGCTGATTGTGCCTGTCGGTACCAAACGCGCAGCCGCACGCCATGCCCACCATCATCATTAACAACCATTAAAAAAGGCCGTCTGAACTTTCAGACGGCCTTCATTTATTCTAATTCATAACCTAAATTTCTAAAAAAACGGGAGAATGTTTCCAACTCATCACCATTTAATTGGGCAAAACGGACACGGTTGCAGCCGATCAAAACCACACTTTTATCAAAACAGTCCACATTTAGAAATGTTTGATGGCGAAGTAGAAGCAGATGAAAGTTATTTTGGCGGACAACGCAAAGGCAAACGCGGTCGCGGTGCTGCCGGTAAAGTCGCCGTATTTGGTCTTTTGAAGCGAAATGGTAAGAATATTACATTTGCTGCTGACATAAAAAAGCCCCCTTTCACTTGGCTGTCAAAGGGGAATGTTAAGAAAAGTAATGCGCCCCTCTGATGGGACGCAATATATAAGGTTTATACGGTTACTGTACCGAATACTCAAACCGCCACTTTATTTCCTATAATCCGTGAACAAGTGAAACCTGACAGCATTGTTTATACGGATTGTTATCGTAGCTACGATGTATTAGATGTGAGCGAATTTAGCCATTTTAGCTTCGCTGAAACTTCGTTTTCGTATCAATCACAGTACACATTTTGCCGAACGACAAAACCATATCAATGGAATTGAGAACTTTTGGAACAGGGCAAAACGTCATTTACGCAAGTTTAACGGCATTCCCAAAGAGTATTTGGAGCTGTATTTAAAGGTGTGCGAATGGCGTTTTAACAACAGTGAGATAAAAGTTCAAATTTCCATCTTAAAACAATTAGTAAAATCGAGTTTATCCTAGTTATCTAGGACAGTCCCATCTATTTTTATCCCCATATCCTTATTTTCCACATAATGAATTTCAACGCCGTTAATATTTTGCGTTTTCTCAAACCGTCCACTACGGCATAAAATTATTTTTTATATCAATTATTTATATGTTTGACAACTTACCGCCGGACTTGCTTTGGCTGCGTATCAAGATTGTCCGGTTCGCGGCGGGCGTTTGCTTTGTTTCAAACAGGGCGGCGCGTAAGGGATTTTCAAAGGGCGGCAGGCGGAAAAAGGAAATGAAAATGCCGTCTGAACGGCAAAACGTGCGTTCAGACGGCATTTTGGGCGGGACGCGTCATCGCGCCAAAGCCTTCAAACATTCTTTGACCAATGCCGGACCTTTGTATATCAATCCGCTGTACACCTGGACGGCAGTTGCGCCCAAGCGGATTTTCTCTGCCGCGTCCCTGCCTTCCATAATGCCGCCTACGCCGATAATCGGCAGCTTGCCGTCGATGTGGTCTGCCAACAGCTTCAACACCTGATTACTTTTTTCATGAACGGGCAGCCCGCTCAAACCACCCTGCTCGCCTGCGAGCGGATGGCTGCCGAGACTTGATTTGTCGATGGTGGTGTTGGTAGCAATGATGCCGTCCATTTCGACGGATTTGACAACGTGGGCGATGTCTTCGATTTGTGCTTCATCCAAATCGGGGGCGATTTTGACGGCGAGCGGAACGTATTTCCCGTGTACAGAGGCAAGCTGTGCCTGTTTGTTTTTCAAAGCCTCAAGCAATGCGCTCAACTCGTCGCCACCTTGCAGCGCACGGAGGTTTTTGGTGTTGGGCGAGGAAATATTGACGGTAATGTAACTTGCGTGTGCGTAGGCTTTTTCGAGGCAGATTAAATAATCATCGGCAGCGTTTTCAATCGGTGTTACAGCGTTTTTGCCGATGTTGATGCCCAATACGCCGCTGAATTTACTTTTTTCGATGTTGCGTATCATCGCGTCGATGCCGTGGTTGTTGAAACCCATGCGGTTAATAATGCCTTGATGTTCGGGAACGCGAAAGAGACGCGGCTGCGGATTGCCGGGCTGCGGTTTGGGCGTTACCGTGCCGATTTCGATGAAACCGAAGCCGAGCGCGGCCAAAGCATCTATGTATTCGCCGTTTTTATCAAGCCCTGCGGCAAGTCCGACAGGATTGGGCAAATCCATGCCCATCAGCCTGACAGATTTGGCAGCCTTGTTGTCGGTTACCGGAATCAGACCGAGCTTATAACCCGTGTTGAGGGCATTGAGTGTGAAATGGTGTGCCTTTTCGGCATCAAGCGCAAATAGGATACGGCGGGCAAATGAATACATAACGGGCTTCCTGCTCCAGATGGAAATGTTGCCATTTTAACCGAAATCACATGCCGGACACGGCATACATATCAAATTTGAACGTTAAAACCGGCACCACCCAAAAATGTACAAATCCGCAAATATTGATATAATAGGCATTAGATAGAAAACTCTATTAAAAGTCGGTACAATACCACCGATTTATTTCCCTTAAACAACCTGCCGCAAGGCATAAAGGAACGACTGACATGTCAAACATCGAACAACAAGTTAAGAAAATTGTTGCTGAACAACTGGGCGTAAACGAAGCCGACGTGAAAAACGAATCTTCCTTCCAAGACGACTTGGGCGCGGACTCTCTGGACACCGTAGAACTGGTTATGGCTCTGGAAGAAGCCTTCGGCTGCGAAATCCCCGACGAAGATGCCGAAAAAATCACCACCGTCCAACTGGCTATCGACTACATCAATGCCCACAACGGCTAACCGGTCGTCGCCCGACACAACAGCCTCTGCTGCACCGCGCAATAGAGGCTTTTCCCTTATATGGCAAACTGTTTGAACCCCTGCCGCAAATTTCAGACGGCATCTGCACGACAGCCGCATATGCCCCCATTCCGACAACCAACAGCGAGGTTATCATGAGTCAGAGAAGAGTAGTCATTACAGGCTTAGGTCAGGTTTCCCCTGTCGGCAACACTGTCGCAGAGGCTTGGGACAACCTGCTCGCCGGCAAAAGCGGCATCGGCGCGATTACCCGCTTTGACGCATCCGACATCAACAGCCGTGTCGCCGGCGAAGTGCGCGGTTTCGACATCGGACAATACATCAGCGCGAAAGAAGCGCGCCGGATGGACGTATTCATCCACTACGGCATTGCCGCCGCATTGCAGGCAATCGCCGATTCGGGCTTGGACGATGTGGAAAACCTCGATAAAGACCGCGTCGGCGTGAACATCGGTTCCGGCATTGGCGGACTGCCCAGCATCGAGGCCACCGGCAAAGCCGTAATCGAAGGCGGCGCGCGCAAAATCAATCCTTTCTTCATCCCCGGTTCGCTGATCAACCTGATTTCCGGACACGTTACTATCCTCAAAGGCTACCGCGGTCCCAGCTATGGGATGGTTTCCGCCTGTACCACCGGCGCGCACACCATCGGCGATTCCGCCCGACTGATCAAATACGGCGACGCGGACATAATGGTTGCCGGCGGCGCGGAAGGCGCGATCAGCACTTTGGGCGTAGGCGGTTTTGCTGCTATGAAAGCCCTCTCCACCCGCAACGACGATCCCGCCACCGCTTCCCGTCCGTGGGACAAAGGCCGGGACGGCTTCGTTATCGGCGAAGGCGCGGGCATATTGGTGTTGGAAGAATTGGAACACGCCAAAAAACGCGGCGCGAAAATCTACGCCGAAATCGTCGGCTTCGGCATGAGTTCCGATGCTTACCATATCACCGCGCCGAACGAAGAAGGCCCCGCGCTTGCCGTTACCCGCGCGCTGAAAGATGCCGGCATCAATCCCGAAGACGTGGATTACGTCAACGCGCACGGCACGTCCACCCCCTTGGGCGATGCCAACGAAACCAAAGCCCTCAAACGCGCTTTGGGAGAACACGCCTACAAAACCATCGTCAGCTCGACCAAATCCATGACCGGTCACCTGCTCGGCGCGGCAGGCGGCGTGGAGGCCGTGTACAGCATTTTGGCGATACACGACGGCAAAATCCCGCCGACCATCAACATTTTTGAACAAGACGTTGAAGCCGGCTGCGATTTGGACTACTGCGCCAACGAAGCACGCGACGCGGAAATCGACGTTGCCATCTCCAACTCCTTCGGCTTTGGCGGTACCAACGGCACGCTGGTGTTCAAACGCTTCAAAGGCTGATTCCGCAAAGCTGCCGCCGACATCGAAATGCCGTCTGAAACCGTTTCAGACGGCATTTTCTATTGTCCGTCCAAGTTCCAAACCTTTCAGACGGCATTTGCCCGTACCTTCAAGCTAGCTATATCCAAAGAATCAGGAATTATTTAGCCCGAATCATCAGGGTTGTTAAAATCCGCAAACTTAACCGACTCAAAATACACATTATGACGCACACCGCATCGAAAACACCCAAACTCTGGGCGGTCATTGCCGCCGCCGCATTCATCCTGCTGATTACCATCGGCATGAGGATGACGCTCGGACTATTCGTCCAACCCGTCGTCAACACCACCGAATTGAGCATCGCCCAATTCAGCCTCATCATCGCCGTTTTCCAACTGATGTGGGGCGTATCGCAACCATTGTCCGGCGCGCTTGCCGACCGTTTCGGCGCGTTCAGGGTATTAAGCGGCGGTGCAGTCCTGCTCGTCTGCGCCTGCCTGATTGCCCCCAACATCCCGACTTATTGGGGGCTGATGGTTGCCCTCGGGCTGCTGCTCGCATTCGGCACAGGCTCAGGCGGTTTCTCCATCATTATGGGGCAGGTTGCCGCCCAAGTCCCCGCACACAAACGCGGCTTGGCATCCGGACTGGTCAATGCAGGCGGTTCGGCAGGACAATTCCTGTTCGCACCGCTGGTTCAAGGACTCGTTGTCCTGCCCGAAGTCGGCTGGACAGGCACATTTTACGTTTGGGCGGGCATCGCCCTGCTGATTCTGCCAGTCTCATGGTGGCTTGCCGGCGGCAACAACGCCGCCCATACCCAACACACCCAAGCCACACACGGACAAGGGCTCGGAGAAGCAGTCAAAACCGCCTTCAAAACCCCAAGCTACATTCTGCTGCACCTGAGCTTTTTTGCCTGCGGCTTCCACATCGCCTTTCTCGTAACCCACCTACCCACGGAAGTCGCCCTGTGCGGACTGCCCGCCACCGTCGCCTCGACATCCATCGCCATCATCGGACTGGCAAACATCGCCGGTTGCGTGTTCTCAGGCTGGTGCACCGGACGCCTCAAAGGAAAACACGTCCTGTTCGGACTCTACGCCTCACGCGTCGCCATGGTGCTGATTTACATCTTCTCACCCAAAACCGACCTCAACTTCTACATTTTCGCCGCCGCACTCGGATTCACATGGCTCGCCACCGTCGCCCCGACCGCCGCCGTTACCGGCAAACTCTTCGGCACACGCTACCTCGCCACCCTGTTCGGACTGGTGATGCTCACCCACCAAATCGGCGGCTTCCTCGGCTCGTACATCGGCGGCATCGTCATCACACAATTCGGCGACTACGGCTGGATGTGGTATGCCGACGCACTGCTGGCCGGAACCGCCGCCCTCCTCAACCTCCCCATCCGCGAACCCAAAACCGCCTGACAAAAATGCCGTCTGAAAACCTTCAGACGGCATTTTCAAAAATATCCGACATATCCGCCGACATTTCAACCCACAAAACGGCAAGAAGGAAGCCATAAAATCCGCAAGCATCCTACTGCCCATTGATACGACAGGTAAGCAACATCAGAACAGCACGCAACAACTGTCCGAATCCGTATCGAAAATACCATCCAATGATAAAAAACCGGATTAAAACAGCAATATCCGGGCGAAACAGACCCAAAACAGACAAACCCATCAAATCGGGCAGACGAAAAAATACCGACCCTAAGGTCGGTATTTTCAATACTTGGCGCGGCGGACGGGGCTCGAACCCGCGACCCCCGGCGTGACAGGCCGGTAC
>NZ_JAGTUI010000015.1:0-21190 GCF_018224585.1 Neisseria sp. Marseille-Q1983 | reverse complement strand
GAACCGCCGACATTCTGCTTGTAAGGCAGACGCTCTACCAACTGAGCTAATCACCCTTGCGATTTGCGAAAACGCTATTAAACCAAATAATCGGCCTTCATGCAAGCATTATTTGACCGGTCTATTCAATCGCCTTGCAAACTCCAGTTTTCAAACAAAATAATTTCATCCTTTTTGCCGACGACGACCAATATGTCTCCGCCTTCCAAAACGAAGGAAGGAACGGGATTTTCAATCCTCGCGGTACGGCGACGGACGAACAGCAGTTTGATGCCGTGCCTGCCCAAAGGCAGTGCGCCGATTGTTTTTCCGACAGCATAAGCCTCTTGCGCCAAAGAAAAAGCATGGCGACAAACAGTTTCGCCGTTTTCACCGAATCCCGCTTCGTCGTCACTGCCGACAAACAGTCCCTCCAATGCGGCATAACGACTGTGGCGGATATTTGCCATCGTCTGATAGACGTGCCGGTACGACGCGCCGTTGCCTAACATCGCATAGCCTGCCAGCACGAGTCCGGTTTCTTTGGTGTCCGACACGGCTTCTTCCGCACCTATATCGGTAAACGTTTTCACATAATCGTCGTTGGTGGCGCGCACATATACGGGCATATTGGGATACATGGACAGCACATTGTCTAAAACGTGTTGCGTTTCGTGCATATTGTTGAGCGTCAGCACCACCATTTTCGCCCGTCCCAGACCGGCGGCTTCCAATACTTCCCTGCGTTTCGCATCGCCGAACGACACCGGTTCGCCCGCACTTCTGGCAACCTGCACCCGCGCAATGTCCAAGTCGAGCGCGAAATACGGAATATCCTCTTGGGCAAGGACGCGTCCGACCGTCTGCCCGCCCCTGCCAAAACCGATAACCAACACATGGTCTGACTTGCTCATGGTTTCCACCAACATACTGTGCAGGTCAAGCGACTTCATATCCCAGCTTGACTGGACCAAACGCCCTACCAGCGCATCGCTGCTGCCCAACACAAAGGGGGCGATAATCATCGACAGCAGAACCGCCGCCGTCGCCGCCTGTTCCCATTCTGGCGAAACCATATCAAGCTGCCCGGCAATGGCCAGCATCACGAAGCCGAACTCGCCGCCTTGCGCGAGATACAAAGCCGTTTTGAGGCTGTCGCCGACCGAATGTTTCATTTTGAAGGCAATGGCAAACACAACCAGTGCCTTCAACACCAGCAGCATTGCCAACAGCATCAATACCTGCCGCCAGCCGCCGATTAATGCCTGAATGTCCAGCTTCATGCCGACCGTGATAAAGAAAAAGCCGAGCAAGATATCGCGGAACGGGCGGATGTCGTCTTCGACTTGGAAACGGTATTCCGTTTCCGAAAGCAGCATCCCCGCCACAAACGCGCCCAACGCCATCGACAGCCCTTCCAACGCCGTCAGATAAGACACGCCCAGCGTTACCAGCAGCACATTGATCATAAAGAGTTCGGACGATTTGCGTTTTGCCACCATCCTGAACCATCGCGACATAATTTTGCTGCCGACGAAAAACAGCAGCCCCAGCGTCAGCAGCATTTTTGCAAACGCCAAACCCAAGGCCGCCCAAATATTTCCATCCCCTCCGCCAGCCAGCGCGGGAATCAGAATCATCAGCGGCACGACGGCGATGTCCTGCATCAGCAGCACGCCCATCGCCATCTGACCGTGCGGCTGCCCCAATTCCGTCTTTTCCGACAAAATCCGGCTCACAATCGCCGTGGACGACATCGCCAACGCGCCCGACACGGCAAACGCCCAATTGAACGGGACGCCCGTCAGCATCAGTATGCCCATTACCGACAGCATCGTAACGCCGACCTGCAAACCGCCCAGACCGAACACCAGCCGCCTCATCGCCCTCAACTTGGGCAGCGAGAACTCCAAACCGATGCTGAACATCAGGAACACAATCCCGATTTCGCCCAAATAATCCGTCGCATGGCTTTTCGGAATCAGGCTGAGCATACCGGGCCCCGCCAAAAAGCCCACCAGCAGGTAGCCCAGCATGGAGGGAATGTTGAACTTGCGGCACAGGATCACCGTAATGACCGACACCAGCAGAACAACCACAATAGGGGCAAGCGAAAATTCGTTCATAGGCCGTCCGAACAGGAAAATACAGAAAAATGCCGTCTGAAACGGCATACGCCGCCGTATTATAACAAAACACCGAGCATCATCCGAAACGGGCGCGGCATACAATTCTGCTAAAATACGCCCTTTCGATTTTGAGCCGCACACCGACATGACTGCCACAGCCGCCGCCATAGACCGCCTGCTTCCCCAAACACAATGCCGCGAATGCGGCTACGACGGCTGCCTGCCCTACGCACAGGCAGTCGCAACAGGCGAAGCGTACAACCTCTGCGCCCCGGGCGGCGCAACCGTCGTCCGCGACCTTGCCGCCCTGCTCGGCAAACCCCTTGTCGCACCTGCCAAAACCCAAGCCAAAGCACTCGCCCGGATAGACGAAACCGCCTGTATCGGCTGCACCGCCTGCATCCGCGCCTGCCCTGCCGATGCCATTATGGGCGCGGGCAAACTTATGCATACCGTCATCGCCGACGAATGCACCGGCTGCGGACTCTGCGTCGCCCCCTGCCCCGTGGACTGCATCCATATGCAGCCCGTTGCCGACACCGTCCTGCCCCGCGCGCGCCGCTTCAGCCTGTCCGCCGACAGCCGTTTTGCCGCCGCCGAACACGCGCGTGCGCGCTACCTCAAACGCAACGAACGCAAACAACGCGAAGCCGACGAACGCAAGGCCATGCTTGCCGAACGCGAAGCCGCCGTCCGCAACGCGCGTCCGCAAACACCCGACACACCGAAAAAACCGGCGTTTAACCCTGCCGACCTCATCGCCAAAGCCATGGCAAAAGCGCAAACCCAACAAGACCGCCTCGCCGCCGCCGACAACCGCAAAGACTATCAGGCGAAACAGATAGCCGAAGCCCGCGAACGCGCCGAGTTGCGCCGCGCCCAACGCGATATGAAATACGGCAGCGACAGCGAAAAAGCCGCCGCCCTCGAATACCTCAAACAATACAAAGCCAAACAGGAAGCCGCACAGAATACCGCCTCCTGACCCTTCCCCGACATGCCGTCTGAAGCCGCTTCAGACGGCATTTTATCAAGCTCTCCGTCCGCCGCACCTGTGCCGTCCGCATCTTACCGCCCACCCTTCCAGTCGCGCCGTTTTCAATAAAATATTAATTACACGCCACTACAAATTTGCTATAATCCGCCCCGAAAATCTACCCAACCCCTCGACAAAGGAACAAACCATGGGCATCAAAGTCGCCATCAACGGCTACGGACGCATCGGCCGCCAGGTTTTGCGCGCCATCTACGACTATCAGATTCAAGACCAACTCCAAATCGTCGCCGTCAACGCCAGCGGCAGCCTTGAAACCAACGCCCATCTGACCAAATTCGACACCGTACACGGACGCTTTGAAGCCGACGTATCCCACGACGGCGGCAACCTCATCGTCAACGGCGACAAAATCCCCTTCTTCTCGACCCGCAACCCTGCCGAACTGCCGTGGAAAGAACTCGGTGTCGATTTGGTCATGGAATGCACCGGCGCGTTCACCAGCAAAGAAAAAGCCAAAATCCACCTCGAAAGCGGCGCGAAAAAAGTCCTCATTTCCGCACCGGGCGGCGACGATGTCGATGCAACCGTCGTGTACGGCGTGAACGACAGCGTCCTGACCGCCGACATGACCGTCGTTTCCAACGCTTCCTGCACCACCAACTGCCTCTCGCCGGTTGCCAAAGTGTTGAGCGAAAGCGTCGGCATCGTCAAAGGCGCGATGACCACCATCCACGCGCTGACCAACGACCAAACCGTTACCGACGTGCGCCACAAAGACCTGCGCCGCGCCCGCAGCGGCGTGGAAAACATGATTCCGACCAAAACCGGCGCGGCAAAAGCCGTCGGTTTGGTACTGCCCGAATTGAAAGGCAGGCTCGACGGGCTTGCCATCCGCGTGCCGACCGTCAACGTATCATTGGTAGATTTGAGCTTCCAAGCCGCGCGCGACACCACAGTCGAAGAAATCAACGCACTGATGAAAGCCGCCTCGGAAGCAGGCGCGCTCAAAGGCGTTTTAGGCTACAACACCCTGCCCTTGGTTTCCATGGACTTCAACCACACCACCGAAGCCAGCCACTTCGACGCAACGCTGACCAAAGTTGTTGACGGCAACATGGTCAAAGTGTTCGCTTGGTATGACAACGAATGGGGCTTCAGCTGCCAAATGCTGAACACCGCACGCCGTATGTTCGGACTTGAAGTGCGCCCACTCAAATAAGCAACAAACCGTCAAACAAAATGCCGTCTGAAACCCGATGTTTTCAAGTTTCAGACGGCATTTTTCATTTTTCACCGTGATTTTACCCGGCTGTCGTCATTTCCAATTTTAATCCACCATATTTGAACCTGACCGAAGCATAAGCCGCCATCAAAGCCCCTTGCACGCCACTTCGCGCCGCCCGATTTCCTCTTTCAACGGCACGGCGTTTAACATCCGCAGACGTTCGGCAAAATCCGCAAACGGCAGCAGCTCCGAACCGAAACGGCGCATATGTTCCGTGTCCTGCTGGCAGTCTATCAGTTCCACGCCCAAATCCGCCAAAAACGGCACGGCGCAGGCAAAAGCGATTTTCGACGCATCCGGTTGCAACGCAAACATTGATTCGCCATAAAACACCCTGCCGATTTGCACACCGTAAAAGCCGCCCGCCAACCTCGTTTCACCGCTTTCATCGGGATAATGGCACTCGAAAGAATGCGCGTATCCCATTTCGTGCAGCTTCAAATATGCCGTCTGAAACTCGGGCGCAATCCAAGTTCCGTCCTGATTCGGGCGCGCCGCTGCCGCACAATGCGCGACCACTTCCGCAAAACAGCCGTTGACCGCAACCCGATAGCTGCCGTTGCGCAGCGTTTTCGCCAGCGAGCGCGGAACGTGCAGACGTTCGGGAACAATCACCGCACGCGGGCCGACCGCATACCAAAAAAACCAACCGTCCCGAGAAAACCACGGAAACACGCCGTTCCGATACGCCTCGAGCAGCCGCCCCGCATCCAAATCGCCGCTCACGCCGACCAGCCCGTCGCACCGGGCCAAAGCATAGGCAGGATCGGGAAAGGCATAATTGTCAGGGGCAAGCAGCGGAATACGCATGGCAGTTCTCCAAAAACACAGACGGCATCCAAAATCATGAATGCCGTCTGAACAACAAACCGTCCGGATTTAACGTTTGCCCTTGGCCTGACAGTCGCTGCACACGCCGTACATATAAAGCGCGTGATCGACGATGCGGTAGCCGTTTTCCTCGGCGATTTTGTCTTGCAGGGCTTCGATTTCGGGATTGTGGAATTCCGTTACCTCGCCGCACTTCACACAGACGATATGGTCGTGGTGGTCGCCCTTGTCCAACTCATAAACCGCCTTGCCCGTTTCAAAATGGTGGCGTTGCAAAATGCCCGCCTGCTCAAATTGCGTTAGCACGCGATAAATCGTCGCCACACCGATTTCCACACCCTCTTCCAACAAAATACGGTACACATCCTCGGCACTCAAATGCTCTTCCGCATGCGTCTCGAACAAATCCAAAATCTTCAAACGCGGACCGGTAACTTTCAGTCCACTGTCTTTCAGTTGCGCAATATTGCTGAATTTTTCCATAATATTCAATATCCCTGTAAAATAATAGACGCTATAATACGCAATTTCAGCCTGCTTGCCCACTATCACACCATAGCAGTTTGCAATAGCAAAACCGCAACGGCGGACGGGCAGTCGGACACAGACAGGGTGAAATACCGCTTAAGCGTATGATTATCGTTCGCTTTTATAAAATATTCAAGCAGTGCTACACTAGACATCCCGATTTGCACAGAAAGGTTCTCCCGTGAACAAAACCCTCATACTCGTCCTTTCCACCCTGTTCAGCCTGACCGCGTGCAGCGTCGAACGCGTCTCGCTGTTTCCCTCCTACAAACTCAAAATCATCCAAGGCAACGAACTCGAACCGCGCGCCGTTGCCGCCCTCCGCCCCGGCATGACCAAAGACCAAGTCCTGCTCCTGCTCGGCAGCCCCATACTGCGCGACGCGTTCCACACCGACCGCTGGGACTACACCTTCAACACCTCCCGCAACGGCATCATCAAAGAACGCAGCAATCTGACCGTCTATTTTGAAAACGGCGTGCTCGTCCGCGCCGAAGGCGACGCCCTCCAAAATGCCGCCGAAGCCCTCCGCGCGAAACAAAACGCAGACAAACAATAAGGAACACACATGACACCGCTCAAAATCGCCATCGCCGGCGTCAACGGCCGTATGGGGCGCGTCCTCGTCGAAGCCGTCAACAACCATCCCGACACCGTCCTTTCCGGCGCGCTCGAACACTCAGGCTCAGAAGCCCTCGGGCTGGACGCAGGCTACGCCGTCGGACTCAAAACCGGCATAGCCATTTCAGACGACGTTGACGCTGTTCTCGCACAAAGCGACGTACTCATCGACTTTACCCGCCCCGAGCCGACCCTCAAACACCTGCAAAAATGCGTGGAAAAAGGTGTCTGCATCATCATCGGCACAACAGGCTTCGACGATGCGGGCAAAGCCGCCATCCGCGCTGCCGCCGAAAAAACAGGCGTTGTCTTCGCCGCCAACTTCAGCGTCGGCGTGAACCTCACCTTCCACATCCTCGACACCGTCGCCCGCGTCCTCAACGAAGGCTACGACATCGAAATCATCGAAGGCCACCACCGCCACAAAGTCGACGCACCCAGCGGCACTGCGTTACGCATGGGCGAAGTCATCGCCGGCGCGCTCGGCCGCGACCTCAAACAATGCGCCGTTTACGGCCGCGAAGGCCATACCGGTCCGCGCGATCCGTCCACCATCGGCTTTGCCACCGTCCGCGCAGGCGACATCGTCGGCGACCACACCGCCCTCTTCGCCACCGACGGCGAACGCGTGGAAATCACCCACAAAGCCAGCAGCCGCATGACCTTTGCCGCCGGCGCCGTCCGTGCCGCAGTTTGGGTAAACGGCAAAACGGGTTTGTACGATATGCAGGACGTACTCGGGCTGAACAACCGTTAACCCCCATACAAAATGCCGTCTGAAAAGATATTGTTCAGACGGCATTTTGCCGACAGGCTCCGTATCGGCATATCAATAAAGTTGCTTGCGCAGCATGACAAGCTACGGCTCGTTTAATTGAAACTCTCCTGATCTAAAAATTCTAACTCTATTTCCCGGCAAACTATATCTATGCTAAAAGCAGTCGGAAGATTATACCTACGCCCTATTAATGCCAGCGTACCTCCATAATCCACGATTTCATCGTCCTGCTTTAATTCTCCTAGCTCCAATACATTATCGATACCTTTATCTTGGTTCTTCGTAGCGTATCCATAGACAAATTTCAGATAGCTGAACTGCTTGAATTTAATTTTTACCCAGTATGAATAATTAGGCATAGGGATCTCTTGAGGAAAGTCCGGATAATTCACATTCTTGACGATGATATGGAATTCATCATTTTTCAAAGTATAGTTTAATAGAGACCCCTCAATTATATGCAGAGATTGATGATCTTTTCTTGGAATAGTATAAGTTGTCATATTATTTTACCTTTTCAAAAACAATGGTTTTAAGCTTTTTTGAGTCCAAGTTGGCTCCAGTACTCTTATGAAATTCCAGTTGTTTAAACTCTTCCTTTAACGGTCCATTATATTTTAACCTTAATCCCATTCGGGCCAGTTCTGTTTCATTTGGAATTCCTCTTAAATATTTATTGGTTGCTGTGCCATTAATCACAATTTCTCCTCCTGTTTTTGTAATACGTGCTGCTTCAAGAAGATAATCCATTAACCGCTCAACATCCCGCCTCTTCCAAAACCGCGCGCGCGGCCAAATCCGCCGTATCTTTTTTCAACAGCAGGTGCAACGCCCTGAAATCCTGTTGCAGCGCGGCAACCTTATCGGGGTGTTCGTACCAGTCCGCCAACGCTGCCGCCAGTTTTTCCGGTTTTGCTTCAGATTGCAATAATTCCGGCACAGCCTCCTTACCCAACAGGATATTCGGCAGGCCGACATGCGGCACTTTGATTTTGCGTTTCACATAAGCATAGGTCAGCGGCGAAATCTTGTAGCTGATGACCATCGGACGCTTGCACAGCGCCACTTCCAAAGTCGCCGTACCGCTCGTTACCAGCACCGCATCCGCCGCCCTGCACACCGTTTCAGACTGTCTGTCGGTTACCGTCAGCGGCAATCCGGCAAACTCCGGCCGCTGCAAAACTTCCGCCAAACGCCGCTTCGTCGCCTCAGTTGCGGCAGGCAGCAGGAAGCGTGCGGCAGGATAGCGTTCCAACAACAATAATGCCGTCTGAAAAAACACCGGCGCCATATAATCGATTTCGCTGACGCGGCTGCCGGGCAGCAAGGCGAATACGGGAATGCCGGCATCCACGCCCAAAGTTTGCCGCGCCGTTTCACGGTCGTCTTCCAAGGGCATAAGCTGCGCCATCGGATGACCGACAAACTCCGCACGTCCGCCCGCATCGAGATAAAGCTGCGGCTCCATCGGGAACAGGCACAGCACGCGGTTGACCTGATGCACGATTTTGCCCACGCGTTCCCGCCGCCACGCCCACACCGACGGGCTGACATAATGCAGGGTCGGAATGCCCGCCCGTTTGAGCCGCTCCGCCACACCCAGATTAAAATCGGGCGCATCGATGCCGACAAACACATCAGGTTTCAACGACAGCAAATCCCGTACCAGCCCCCTGCGTATCCGTAAAATTTCCGGCAGGCGTTTTACCACCTCGGCAAAGCCGCGCACCGCCAGTCGCTCCTGATCATAAAGGCTCTCGAAACCTTCCGCCTTCATCAGTTCGCCGCCGATACCGACAAAACGCGCCTGCGGGCAACGCTTTCGGATGGCGCGTATCAGGTGCGCCCCCAACAGGTCGCCCGACGCTTCGCCGACACTGACAGCAATCAAAGGGCTTTTTTTATCAACCATATTCGTTCTTCTTCACATACTTTCACGTCCCGATGCCGTCTGAAGGCTTCAGACGGCATCGGGGTTCACATTTTCGTCCCGTTTTCCAACATCACCGCAAACTGCGCCAAGTCCGGCGGCAGCTCCGCCTTCAACACCAGCGGCTCGCCCGTGAGCGGATGGTTCAAGTGCAGCTCGGACGCGTGCAAAAACATCCGCTTCAAACCCAACTTCTGCAAACGCCGGTTCGCCTGATAATCGCCGTAACGTTCATCGCCCGCAATCGGACAGCCTTGAGATTGCAGATGCACGCGGATTTGGTGCGTGCGACCCGTTTTCAGCGTTGCCCGCACCAAAGTCAGGTGCGACAGCCCGACACCGTGCAAAATGCCGTCTGAAAAACGGCTTAACACACGGAACACCGTATGCGCCGACTGCCCGTCCTCACTGACGCGTACCATCTTTTCGCCTTGTGCGCCGGTATATTTGAACAGGGGCAGTTTGACATGGAAATTGTCGTCCGGCAGTTTGCCCACCCCCAGCGCAAGGTAGATTTTTTTGGGGTGGTCGTTGCGGATGGCTTCGTGAAGTTTGACGAGCGCGCTGCGTTTCTTCGCCACCATCAACAAACCGCTCGTATCCTTGTCCAAACGGTGGACCAACTCCAAATACTTCGCCTCCGGACGGGCGCGGCGCAACTGTTCGATAACGCCGAAACTCACGCCGCTGCCGCCGTGTACCGCCACGCCGGAAGGCTTATTGACCACCAGCAGCGCGTCGTCCTCATACACCGCCTCAAACGCACGCGCCGGTACGGTGGCACGCCTTTCAGACGGCATTTCCTTCTCCGCCACGCGCACAGGCGGAATCCGCACCGTATCCCCCTCCGCAATACGGCTGTCGGGTTTGCAGCGTTTCTTGTTCAAGCGCACCTCGCCGGCGCGGATAATGCGGTGGATATGGCTCTTGGGAACACCCTTGAGGATTTTTATCAGATAGTTATCAAGGCGTTGACCCGCCTCATGTTCGGCAACCCCTATCAGGCTGACCGAATCTTTGCGTATTTCGTGCGTTTTCATCTATAATCCGAACATCCGTTTCAGCAAAAAGCGCGCCCGCCGCGCCCCCTGAAACGGTTTACTTTAAAACGGAATTTTATATTAAAAACGCACTCCGCAAAGCATTTTCCCTGCGCCTGTTCCCAGCCGGCAGGCGCAGAACGTAATCAAGTTTGAATTGATTTTGCCGTTTCGGCGCGGAAGTAAGACGGCAGCCGGGCTCAAGTCCCAAACGCAAACCGCCCGAAAACACAGGCATAACGATAACAAGAAGAAGCCGGCACCCATTTTTCCGACCGCAGCGTTCGGAACGCGGCAGACAGACCGCCGCATCGATCTTTATAGCCTTCTTTATCCGACCCTTCCGCACACGGTTCCCCGGAACGTGCATCCCTGCGGATTTTCAACTCAAAAACTGATTACCGGTTTTATCCGAAGACATCGGAAAACCCAGCCTTACGGAATGCCGAACCGGACCGGCGCGCCCGAATGCCGCCCGTCCACGAGGTGATCATGAAAAGAATGTTATTCAACGCAACGCAGGCCGAAGAGCTGCGCGTTGCCATCGTCGATGGCCAAAACCTTTTGGACTTGGACATCGAAACGCTGGGCAAAGAACAGCGCAAAGGCAATATCTACAAAGGCATCATTACCCGCATCGAGCCGTCGCTGGAAGCGTGTTTCGTGGATTACGGAACCGACCGCCACGGCTTCTTGCCGTTTAAAGAAGTCTCCCGCTCATACTTCCAAGACTACGAAGGCGGACGCGCGCGCATCCAAGACGTGCTCAAAGAAGGCATGGAAGTCATCGTCCAAGTCGAAAAAGACGAGCGCGGCAACAAAGGCGCCGCGCTGACCACCTTCATCAGCCTCGCCGGACGCTATCTGGTATTGATGCCGAACAACCCGCGCGGCGGCGGCGTATCCCGCCGTATCGAAGGCGAAGAGCGTCAAGAGTTGAAAGCCGCCATGGCGGAACTCGACATTCCGAACGGCATGAGCATCATCGCCCGTACCGCCGGCATCGGCCGCAGCGCGGAAGAGTTGGAATGGGACTTGAACTACCTCAAACAACTCTGGCAGGCGATTGAAGAAGCAGGAAAAGCGCATCACGACCCCTACCTGCTCTTTATGGAAAGCTCGCTGCTGATCCGAGCCATCCGCGACTATTTCCGCCCCGACATCGGCGAGATTTTGGTGGACAATCAAGAAGTTTACGACCAAGTTGCCGAGTTCATGAGCTACGTCATGCCGGGCAATATAGGCCGTCTGAAACTCTACGAAGACCACACGCCGCTGTTTTCCCGCTTCCAAATCGAACATCAAATCGAAAGCGCGTTTTCGCGCAGCGTCAGCCTGCCTTCCGGCGGCGCGATCGTCATCGACCACACCGAAGCCCTCGTCTCCATCGATGTCAACTCCGCACGCGCCACACGCGGCGCAGACATCGAAGACACTGCGTTCAAAACCAATATGGAAGCCGCCGAAGAAGTCGCCCGCCAAATGCGCCTGCGCGACTTGGGCGGTTTGGTCGTCATCGACTTCATCGACATGGAAAATCCGAAACACCAGCGCGATGTTGAAAACGTCCTGCGCGACGCGCTCAAAAAAGACCGCGCCCGCGTGCAAATGGGCAAACTGTCCCGCTTCGGACTTTTGGAATTGAGCCGCCAACGCCTGAAACCGGCTTTGGGCGAAAGCAGCCATGTTGCGTGTCCGCGTTGTGCCGGCACCGGCGTGATTCGGGGCATCGAATCCACCGCCCTGCACGTTTTGCGCATCATTCAAGAAGAAGCAATGAAAGACAACACCGGTGAAGTACACGCACAAGTGCCCGTCGATGTCGCCACCTTCCTGCTGAACGAAAAACGCGCCGAGCTGTTTGCGATGGAAGAGCGTTTGGATGTCAACGTCGTCCTGATTCCAAACATCCACTTGGAAAATCCGCACTACGAAATCAACCGCATCCGTATCGACGACATAGAAGAAGACGGCGAACCGAGCTACAAACGCGTTGCCGAGCCTGAAGAAGACGAATCCGCCAAACCGTTCGGAGGCGAAAAAGCCAAAGCCGCCCGCCCCGAACCCGCCGTCAAAGGCGTGCGCCACACCAGCCCTGCCCCGACTGCCGCCCCCGAGAAAAAAACCTCTTGGTGGGACAGCTTCAAAGCATGGCTCAAACGCATTTTCGGCGGCAGCGAAACCCAAGCCGCGCCCGCTGCCGAAACCTCCGAAAAACGCAGCACGGCAAACCGCAGCGGCAGCCGCGCCAACAACCGCCGCCAAAATCCGCGCCGCAGCAAACGCGAAGGCAGCAAAGTAGAAGTCCGCGAAGTGGCAGGCAAAACTGCCGGACAGGAAGCGCGCGCCGACAAAGCCGAAACGCGCAACAACGGCAACCGCCGCCGCAGCGAACGCGGCGACCGTGCCGCCGAACGCGCCAACGAAGCGGAAATCCAAGACCGCAACATACAGCCTGCCGCAACCGTTGCAGATGCCGCACCGTCCGAAACTGAAGTGCAAACCGGCAAACGCCGCCGCAACGGCAGCCGCAGCGAACGCAGCCAAACCGCGCCGGAAACCGCCGCCGTTGCCGAAACAGCCGTTCAGACAGCGGAAAACACGCCGTCCGAACCGCATACCGCAGAAGACAAAGGCAGCAAGCCCAAATCCGAACGCAACCGCCGCGAACGCGACAGCCGAGATGCCAAAGAACGCCGCGAGCGCAACAATCAGCGCGACCGCCGTCAAAACGGCAAAAAACGCAATATCCCGTCTGCCGCCAAAATCGAACAGTACCTGAATATTCACGATACCGCCGACAAAGTCCGTTCCGCTGTCGCCCATGTTTTCGGGGAAAACGATGCAAATGCTCCGATTACCGTCAGCATTGCCGAACCAGTTGCAGAAAGGGACGTTCCGACAGCATCTCCCGCCGTTTCAAACGGCGATGCACCGGTTTATGATGCGGCAGAAAAAATCCGCCGTGCCGTTGCCGCCATCCTTCCCGAAGGAGCGACACCGAAAGCCGAAGCACAGGAAATGCCGTCTGAAACCTCAACCTTTACGGCTGCGGTGGAACAGGCACAGGAAACCGCACAAACCGGCGGACTCGTCCTGATTGAAACCGACCCTGCCGCATTGAAGGCATGGGCGGCACAACCCGAAGTCCAAGCCGGACGCGGTTTGCGCCGTTCCGAACAGCCCAAGCCGTCTGAAGCCGCAACCGTCCCTGCCGAAGAAATGATCCAAGTCGAAACCCGGCAAGGCTGAACCGACGGCGGCAAAAAGAGGTTCTGTTCCGCAGAACCTCTTTTTTACATAGATTCGGATACCTGCAATGCCGTCTGAAACTTCGCCATTCCCGTCATTCCCGCAACCTTCCGTCATTCCCGTGAAAACGGGAATCTAGAACCTCAAAATTTCAGATAACCTTTGAATATTGCCGTCGCCCAAAAGTCTAGATTCCCGCCTCCGCAGGAACGACGGTGCGGATTTCCCTGCGGGCTGACGAGAATTGTCAGCCCGAAACTGACAAAAATTGTCAGATATGACAAAAATTGTCAGTTTTTCCGCCGCCTCCGCCTCTTCCGATTTTTTCCCAAAAACGTCAAAATCAATAAAATTCCCATACAAAACAAGCATACTGCGTAATCGCCCTATCAAACTTTGCCGAAAAATCCGATTTTGGCACGCAGATTGCTTGAAGAAAGACAAGCCGAAAGGCAAATCAAAAAAGACCGACGGTCAAATACATTGCGGGTTTTATAATTTTCCGGCAGATGCCGTAAAACGTTTTTTATCTTTTCACTTAAACTTTAAACTAGGAGTTATCCCATGAAAGCAATCCAAAAAGGTTTCACCCTGATCGAGTTGATGATCGTTATCGCCATCGTAGGTGTTTTGGCCGTTGTCGCTCTGCCTGCATACCAAGACTACACTGCACGTGCGCAAATGTCTGAAGCCCTGACTTTGGCTGAAGGTCAAAAATCCGCAGTGGTTGAATACTACTCCGATAAAGGTACATTCCCTGCTAGCAACGCAGACGCAGGAATTGCAGCCGCTAGTACAATTACAGGTAAATATGTTAAATCTGTAGAAGTTACCTCTGCGGCTGGAGCTACTCCTACAGCAAAAATTACTGCCACAATGAAATCCTCAGGTGTAAATAAAGATATTTCAGGTAAAACCTTGGTTCTGGAAGGTAAACAAAACGCAGGCTCGTTTGACTGGACTTGTAAAAAAGGCACTGTGGACGACAAATTCCTGCCGTCTTCCTGCCGTGGAAATGGTGGTACTTCTACCACTACTAGTGGTTCTTCTGCTTCTTAATAAAGAAGCAATCGGGTTTAAATCCGATAAGGCAAACAAAATGCCGTCTGAATCTGTTTCAGACGGCATTTTTTATTTTGGGGCGCGTTTTTTGTTCCCGCCTGTCTTTCCCCCACTTCCGCCGTCCCTTTCCTTATTTCGTCATTCCCGTGCTTACCGCAACATTTCGTCATTCCCGTCATTCCCGCAACATTCCGTCATTCCCGCGAAAGCGGGAATCTAGAACCTCTAAACTTTCAAATAATCTTTAAATATTGCCGCTGCCCAAAGGTCTGGATTCCCGCCTGCGCGGGAATGACGGCGGAGAGTGGACGATGCCGTCTGAAACTTCGTCATTCCCGTGAAAACGGGAATCTAGAACCTCTAAACTTTCAAATAATCTTTAAATATTGCCGCTGCCCAAAGGTCTGGATTCCCGCCTGCGCGGGAATGACGGCGGAGCGGTTTCTGTTTTTTCCGATAAATTCCTAAAACTTAAAATTTCATCATTCCCACAAGGACAGAAAACCAAAAACAGAAACCTAAATTCGTCATTCCCGCAAAAGCGGGAATCTAGAACGCAGGGTTGGAGAAACTGTTTTTTCCGATAAGTTTCCGTACCGACGAGGCTGGATTCCCGCCTGCGCGGGAATGACGGCGGAGGGTGGACGATGCCGTCTGAAGCTTCGTCATTCCCGTGAAAACGGGAATCTAGAACCTCAAATTTTCAGATAATTTTTGAATATTGCCGCTGCCCAAAGGTCTGGATTCCCGCCTGCGCGGGAATGACGGGCTAAATAATATCAAACCATAAATCCCGCCAAGAAACATTATTTTCTTCAATCAGTTGCAATTTCCAAGCCCTGTTCCATTTCTTCAACTGTTTTTCCCGAGTAATTGCACTCTCCATCGTAGGATGCAGTTCATACCAAACCAGCATAGTAACGTTGTACCGTGATGTAAATCCCTCAATCAAATGCTCCCTATGTTGGTAAATACGTTGCACCAAATCAGATGTAACTCCAACATACAACGTGCCATTACGTTGGCTTGCTAAAATATAAACCGCAGGCTGCATATAATACCTTTTTGAATTATTTAGATTCCTGTGAACACCCTCTCGGGATTCCCGCCTGTGCGGAATGACGGCGGAGGGTGGACGATGCCGTCTGAAGCTTCGCCATTCCCGCAACATTCCGTCATTCCCGTGAAAACGGGAATCTAGAACCTCAAACTTTCAGATAATCTTTGAATATTGCCGCTGCCCGAAGGTCTGGATTCCCGCCTGCGCGGGAATGACGGGTCTTTTATCATCTTTAAAGGCTGCCGCGCGCCATCTCGACGGCGGTCTCCACGGCAGTTATCAGGCTGCCGGAGTCCGCCCTGCCGGTTGCCGCCAAATCAAGCGCGGTGCCGTGATCGACGGAGGTGCGGATAAAGGGCAGTCCGAGCGTGATGTTCACGCCCTGTCCGAAGCTGTGGTATTTCAACACGGGCAGCCCTTGGTCGTGGTACATCGCCAATACGGCATCCGCACCTTCGAGCATAAACGGTTGGAACAAGGTATCCGCCGGATACGGGCCGGCGAGGTTTATCCCTTCGCGGCGCAGGTTTTCCAATGCGGGGATAATGGTGTCGGTTTCTTCGTGTCCGAGGTGTCCGCCTTCGCCGGCGTGGGGGTTGAGTCCGGCGACCAGGATTTTGGGATTTTTGATGCCGAATTTGTGTTTTAAGTCGTGATGCAAAATGCGTGCGACGCTTTCAATCAGCGGTTGCGTGATGGCGGCGGCAACGTCTTTCAGCGGCAGGTGGGTCGTTACGAGGGCGACGCGCAGGCCTTTGCCGGCAAGCATCATCACGACCTGCCCCGTGCCGCTTTTTTCCGCCAGATATTCGGTGTGTCCGCTGAAAAAACCTGTGCTTGCGTGCGCGTCGTTGATGATGCCTTTGTGCAGCGGCGCGGTAACGATGCCGTCGAAAATGCCGTCTGAAATGCCTGCGAGCGCGGTGTCCAAAAGTTGCAGCACATAGGCGGCGTTGGCGGGATTGAGTTTGCCCGCCTCAACCGCTTCGGCGGCAGGGATGTGCAGCACTTCCAGCTCGCCGTATGCCGCGCCGCCTGATTCCGGATCGAAGTCGCGCAGGACGATGCTTTTGCCCAAGGCTTCGGCGCGCGCGCGCAACAGGTTTTTGTCGCCCAAAACCGCGCAGCGGCAGGGCAGGCGTGCAAATGCCAAGTCCAAACAAATATCGGGGCCGATGCCGGCAGGCTCGCCGGAAGTAACGGCAAAAACGGGCTGTTTCATTTCGTTTGCTCCAAACAAAATGCGATTCTAACGCCGCAGCCGCGCGGCGATGTAAATTTTTCTGATTTTGTTGACAATCTGCTAGAATGGGCGTTTACAAAATTTAAACCCTGCTTGCATACCGCCAATATGTGCGGGTTTCAACTTTAAGGAAGCGATATGAACGAGAACTTTACCGAATGGCTGCACGGCTGGGTCGGCGCCATCAACGATCCGATGTGGTCATACTTGGTCTATATGCTTTTGGGTACGGGGCTTTTCTTCACCGTAACCACGGGCTTTGTCCAATTCCGCCTGTTCGGGCGCAGCATCAAAGAAATGCTCGGCGGCCGCAAACAGGGGGACGACCCTCACGGCATCACGCCGTTTCAGGCATTTGTAACCGGCCTTGCCAGCCGCGTGGGCGTGGGCAACATCGCGGGCGTGGCAATCGCCATCAAAGTCGGCGGGCCGGGCGCGGTGTTTTGGATGTGGGTAACCGCCTTAATCGGCATGAGTTCGGCGTTTGTCGAATCTTCGCTGGCGCAGCTCTTTAAAGTCCGCGACTACGACAACCACCATTTCCGGGGCGGCCCCGCCTACTACATCACTCAAGGGCTGGGGCAGAAATGGCTGGGCGTGTTGTTCGCCCTGAGCCTGATTTTCTGTTTCGGCTTTGTGTTTGAAGCGGTTCAGACCAATACCATTGCCGATACCGTCAAAGCGGCGTGGGGCTGGGAGCCTCATTATGTCGGCGTCGCCCTGGTGATTTTAACCGCGCCGATTATCTTCGGCGGTATCCGGCGCGTATCTAAAGCGGCGGAAATCGTCGTGCCCCTGATGGCGGTTTTGTACCTCTTTATCGCGCTTTTCATCATTTTGACCAATATTCCGATGATTCCGGACGTGTTCGGTCAGATTTTTTCGGGCGCGTTCAAATTCGACGCGGCAGCAGGCGGCTTTCTCGGCGGTCTGATTTCGCAAACGATGATGATGGGCATCAAACGCGGCCTGTATTCCAACGAGGCGGGTATGGGTTCCGCGCCGAACGCCGCCGCCGCCGCCGAAGTGAAACACCCTGTTTCGCAAGGTATGATTCAAATGCTGGGCGTGTTTGTCGATACCATCATCGTTTGTTCTTGCACCGCCTTCATCATCTTGATTTACCAACAGCCTTATGGCGATTTGAGCGGTGCGGCACTGACGCAGGCGGCGATTGTCAGCCAAGTGGGGCAATGGGGCGCGGGCTTCCTCGCCGTCATCCTGTTTATGTTTGCCTTTTCCACCGTTATCGGCAACTATGCCTATGCCGAGTCCAACGTCCAATTCATCAAAAGCCATTGGCTGATTACCGCCGTTTTCCGTATGCTGGTTTTGGCATGGGTCTATTTCGGCGCGGTTGCCAATGTGCCTTTGGTATGGGATATGGCGGATATGGCGATGGGCATCATGGCGTGGATCAACCTTGTCGCCATCCTGCTGCTCTCGCCACTGGCATTTATGCTGCTGCGCGATTACACCGCCAAGCTGAAAATGGGCAAAGACCCCGAGTTCAAACTTTCCGAACATCCGGGCCTGAAACGCCGCATCAAATCCGACGTTTGGTAAATCCTGAACATACACGAGCCGCTTCTTCACGAAGCGGCTTTTCTCTTCCTGCGCGCACTGTAAAAACAAAGCGAAAAAGCGTACAATCCCAACCCTTTACTTTTGAATCCATTTCGTTTTTCAGACGGCATCCTGCTTGGAATGCCGTCTGAAAAACCGTCAGGCAATACACACATGACCCACATGATTTACCCCAAAACCTACGACGTTATCGTCGTCGGCGGCGGCCACGCAGGCACGGAAGCCGCACTCGCCGCCGCCCGTATGGGCGCGCAGACGCTTTTGCTCACACACAATATCGAAACGCTCGGACAAATGTCGTGCAACCCCTCTATCGGCGGCATCGGCAAAGGGCATTTGGTACGCGAACTCGACGCGCTCGGCGGCGCAATGGCGTTGGCAACCGACAAATCCGGCATCCAGTTCCGCCGTCTGAACGCCAGCAAAGGCGCGGCAGTACGAGCCACGCGCGCACAGGCGGATCGCATTTTGTATAAAGCCGCCATCCGTGAGATGTTGGAAAACCAAGAAAACCTCGACCTTTTCCAACAAGCCGTCGAAGACGTTACCCTCGACGGCGAACGCATCAGCGGCGTGGTTACCGCGATGGGTGTGGAGTTTAAAGCACGCGCCGTGGTGTTGACCGCCGGCACGTTTTTGTCCGGCAAAATCCACATCGGTTTGGAAAACTACGAAGGCGGCCGCGCCGGCGACCCCGCCGCCAAATCGCTCGGTGGTCGCTTGCGTGAATTGAACCTGCCGCAAGGCCGTCTGAAAACCGGCACGCCGCCGCGTATTGACGGACGCACGATTGACTTTTCCCAACTGACCGAACAGCCCGGCGACACGCCCGTTCCGGTAATGTCCGTGCGCGGCAACGCCGATATGCACCCGCGCCAAATGTCCTGCTGGATTACGCATACCAACACGCAAACCCACGACATCATCCGTTCAGGCTTCGACCGCAGCCCGATGTTTACCGGCAAAATCGAAGGCGTGGGCCCGCGTTATTGTCCGTCTATCGAAGACAAAATCAACCGTTTCGCCGACAAAGACAGCCACCAGATTTTCCTCGAACCCGAAGGTCTGACCACGCACGAATACTATCCTAACGGTATCTCCACCAGCCTGCCGTTCGACATCCAAATCGCGCTCGTCCGCAGTATGAAAGGTTTGGAAAACGCCCATATCCTGCGCCCCGGTTACGCCATCGAATACGACTACTTTGATCCACGCAACCTCAAAGCAAGCCTCGAAACCAAAACCATTGAGGGACTGTTTTTCGCCGGGCAAATCAACGGCACGACAGGCTACGAAGAAGCCGCCGCGCAAGGTTTATTGGCAGGCGCGAACGCCGTGCAATATGTGCGCGGACAAGACCCGCTCCTGCTGCGCCGCGAACAAGCCTATCTCGGCGTATTGGTGGACGACCTCATCACCAAAGGCGTGAACGAACCTTACCGAATGTTCACCAGCCGCGCCGAATACCGCCTGCAACTCAGGGAAGACAACGCCGATATGCGCCTGACCGAAGACGGCTACAAAATCGGCTTGGTGGGTGAAGCGCAATGGCGCATGTTCAACGAAAAACGCGAAGCCGTCGAACGCGAAATCCAACGTTTGAAAACAACATGGTACACGCCGCAAAAACTCGCCGAAGACGAACAAATCCGCGTATTCGGACAAAAACTCAGCCGCGAAGCCAACCTGCACGATTTGTTACGCCGCCCGAACCTCGACTACGCCGCGCTAATGATGCTCGAAGGCGCGATGCCGTCTGAACGCCTCTCCGCCGAAGTGGTCGAACAAGTCGAAATCCAAGTCAAATACCAAGGCTATATCGACCGCCAAAACGAAGAAATCGACAGCCGCCGCGACATCGAAACCTTAAAGCTGCCCGACGACATCGATTACAGCAAAGTCAAAGGCTTGTCGGCAGAAGTACAGCAAAAGCTCAACCAGCACAAACCCGAAACCGTCGGACAAGCAAGCCGTATTTCCGGCGTAACCCCCGCGGCAGTGGCGTTGCTGATGGTGCATTTGAAGCGCGGGTTTAAAGACGCGAAATAAACACATCGGTACGATGCCGTCTGAAACCATTTTCAGACGGCATTCCTACTATCCCAACAGGAAACATCATGCACATACTGACCGCCGGCGTAGACGAGGCAGGACGCGGACCCTTAGTCGGCAGCGTGTTTGCCGCCGCCGTCATCCTTCCGGAAACATTCGACCTGCCCGGACTGACCGACTCCAAAAAACTCAGCGAGAAAAAACGCGACGCGCTTACCGAAATGATTAAAGATCAAGCAGTCGCGTGGCACGTCGCCGCCGCCGGGCCCGAAGAAATCGCCGGCCTCAACATCCTGCACGCCACCATGCTCGCGATGAAACGCGCCATTGACGGTTTGGCTGTGCGTCCCGAAAAAATATTCATCGACGGCAACCGCATTCCCGAACATTTGAACATCCCTGCCGAAGCCGTTGTCAAAGGCGACAGCAAAATCATCGAAATCTCCGCCGCATCCGTTTTGGCAAAGACCGCACGCGATGCGGAAATGTACGCACTGGCGCAACGCCATCCCCAATACGGCTTCGACAAACACAAAGGTTACGGCACGAAGCAGCATCTGGAAGCCCTCGAAAAATACGGCGTGCTGCCCGAACACCGCCGCGACTTCGCCCCCGTCAGAAACCTGCTCTCGCAGCAGACACTGTTTTAAACCGGCACAAAAATGCCGTCTGAAGCCTTCAGACGGCATTTCCAGCATCGCAACTTCAAAGAGAAAGAACCCAAACCGCCATTCCCGCGAAAAATAGAAAATCAAAAAAAACCTAAAATCCGTCATTCCCGCGCAGGCGGGAATCCAATCCGTCCGGTTTCCGTTT